>JBJESC010000033.1:0-25238 GCA_051882615.1 Oscillospiraceae bacterium | reverse complement strand
TATTTGCTGAATAGATTAGTCTTTCGACTCAAGTTTTTTCATATTTTTAAATTCGTGTACAGTAAGCACTACGCATACGATAGCGGAAGTAAGGTCGGCAATCGGTCCCGTGTAGAGAATACCGTCAATTCCGAAGAAAATCGGGAGGACGATAAGCAGGGGCAGGAAGAAGATAATCTGTCTTGTAAGCGACAGGAACACGCCCTTAATCGGCTTGCCTATCGAGGTG
This sequence comes from Oscillospiraceae bacterium, assembly GCA_051882615.1. GTDB lineage: Bacteria > Bacillota > Clostridia > Oscillospirales > Ruminococcaceae > CAG-115. The sequence goes on along the minus strand of JBJESC010000033.1, from coordinate 25,009 downwards.
AAGAAGGTTGAAGTAATCGGCTGAATGCAGTTTATCCAGGTGAACAGCAGGAAAATCCGGAAGAATTTTGCGCCGAATTCAAAGTAAAGCGGTTCCTCGTCTTTTCCGAACAGCGAAAGGATTTGCACAGGGAAAGCCATAAAGAGAATAAACGCGATTATCGAAACCACAGCTCCTACTTTGATTGCAAGGAAGAACGCTTTTCGCACTCGGGCGTACTTTTGGGCGCCGTAGTTGAAGCTCTCAATCGGCTGTGTGCCTTGCGCAAGACCGATTACTACCGAGAAGATAATCATATTGACTTTCATTATGATACCCGCGCACGCAAGGGGAATTGACTCTCCGTAGATTGACTGCGCACCGTACACTTTCAGAAGGTTGTTCATAACCACCTGAACAATCATCATCGCAATCTGGTTGAAGAACGAAGCCGTTCCTATGCTTGCAATTCGTCCCGTTATCTTCAAATTCGGCTTAAAGTGCTTAAGTCCTAGCGGAACAGTTTTAAAATGGGAGATATACAGGAGAACAATTGCTGCGGAAACAACTTGTCCGATAACCGTTGCGAGCGCCGCGCCTTTCATTCCCCACTCAAAAACAAGTACGAAAAGCGCGTCGAGAGCGGTGTTTACTCCGGCTCCCGCGATATTGCAAGACATTGTCATTCGCGGGCTTCCGTCCGCGCGTACAAGGTGTCCGCCGCCTGTTGAGAGTATCAGGAACGGGAAGCCGTATGCGGTAATCTTCACATAGTCCTGAGCATACGGCAGAACGTCATCGGGCGAGCCGAACAGCCTCAGCAGGGGAGTGAGAAAGCATAGTGTAATCACCGAAAGCACCACTCCGCTGAGCGTGAGCATTACCATTGAATTACCGATGAAGTGCGGTGCTTTTTCCCTGTCGCCGCTTCCCATCGCAAGATTGAAGCAGGAAGCGCCGCCTATTCCGAACAGAAGAGCCAGCGCAATGCAGGAGGTCGAGAGTGGGAACGCGATATTAGTCGCGGAATTTCCGAGCAAGCCTATCTTCTGACCGATAAAAAGCTGGTCGACGATATTGTAGAGTGCGCTGACGAGCATTGCAATTATGCTCGGTATCGCAAATTTCAGCATCAGCCTGCCTACGGGGGCTGTTCCGAGTATATCCTTTGAGTTGCTGTTCATTTATATCCTTTCTTTTCTAAAAAACAGCGTTCCGTTATATAGAACGGAACGCTGAAAACTTCTGAAAGCTGACTGATTATCTGTTCATTTCGGTCTGAGGTCCTGTGGAGTTGTGTTCCTCAATTATGCGGTTAATCTCACGCAAATCTGAGGAGGGGAGGTCGCCAAAAATCGTGTTCTTGACAGAACCCGTAGCGTTTCCGTATCTCAGCGCAGACGCACAGGAGAGGTCGCTTGAAAGCAGACCGTAGAGAACGCCCGAAATGTAGGAGTCGCCGCTGCCTATGCGGTCAACGACCTCAATGTTGCGATAAGGCTCTTCCTCGTAGAACTTGTCCTCCTTGGAATTGTAGATAACAGAGCCGAAAGTGTGAATTTTCGGGCTGTGTACAATTCGCTGCGTGGAGCAGATGATGGAGATGGGATAATCGCGGCAGAAGCTGCGCATAATCTCGTAGACGTTGCCTGTCTTGCCGAATGTAAGACGCGCGGTATCCTCCGAGCAGAAGAAAATGTCGATGTACGGGAGAATTTGCTCGATTGTCTTTCGCGCTTCCTCGCCGCTCCAGAGGTTGAGACGGAAGTTTACGTCAAAGGAAATCAGCGCACCATTCTCCTTAAAGCGCTTAATCATCTCAATTGCGGAATTGCGGGTGTTCTCGCTCAGCGCGAGGGTAATTCCCGTAGTGTGGAAGCAGCGGGTGGACTTGAACATCTCATCGCTGTAATCGGAGAGGTTGAAGTTATTCACCGAGGTGTTCTGACGGTCGTACACAATGCCGGGCTTTCTGGGGTGAGCACCGTACTCGTAGAAGTAAATGCCAAGACGGGAGTTCTTTTCGGTATCGTATGTAATGTAGTCGTCGCTGACTCCACCGAAACGAATACGGTTCTTAACGTACTTGCCGACATCGTTTGCGGGGAGCTTGGTGATAATACCCGTGCGCAGACCGAGAAGAGCAGCGCCCGTAACAACGTTAAGCTCCGCGCCGCTGGGCTTCTTCCAATCCACGCTGTCAACGTCCCATTGGATAACCTTCATTCCCATGCCGTCAAGCGTGGTGATGAGGTTATCGTCATATTCTCCGTAAGGCGCTCGGTACAGAGTAGGAGCTTTCCCCGTCAGCATCTCAATCTTGCGCGAGCACTCTTTTGTATCGTTGATAAGGTCGTTGATGTTTATTCCCTCAACGTGTGGGTGCTGGTCGGAGTGGTTCTCAATTTCGTGTCCCGCGTCATATAGCTTCTTCACGTCGTCGGGGTAGCGGTCGCACCAGTCGCCCGTGACGAAGAACGTTCCCCGCGCACCGTAGTCCCCGAGAATACTGATCAGCGCGTCCGTGTTGGAGTTCTCCCAAGCGCAGTCGAAGGTTACGGCGACTTTCTTGTCCGTGCGTTCAACCGAGTAGATAGGGAGAAGCCGCTCGGCGGCTTTCGTTCCCACCGAGGTGAGCACCGCCGTTACTCCGACTGCGATAGCCGCCGCCGCGCCTATTGCTATTCCCGCAGTTCTTTTGAGCTGCTTTTTCGTTATTGTGAGATTCATATATTCACCCTCCGTGTAAAGTCGATTTTGCTAAACTATATGAGGGTTTTGGGACAAATATGACAAACCTTGCGCCTGTGAATGTAAAGTCATAGGCGCAAGGCTTTGGTTATTCCGAAAGTGCTTCTATCGCTTCGGGGAACGGCATAAGGCTGCGCTTCAATATCCCGTGTATATGCGCGATTGCCGTGCCGTAGTTGGTAATCGGCGTTCCGCTGTCGAGGGTTTGCTTTATGCGGTATTTCATTTCGCGGTCGTTGAGCATACAGCCGCCGCAATGTACCACAAGCGCGTATTTCGACAAGTCCTCGGGGAACTCTGTTCCCGAGGTGAACTCAAACGACAGCTTTTTCCCCGTGTAGTCGGAAATCCATTTCGGGAGCTTCTGCGTGCCGATGTCGCCGCATTGACGGTGATGAGTGCAGCCCTCGGAAATCAGCACGGTATCCCCGTCATTCAGCTTGTCGAGGGTTGCCGCACCCCTCACCGCTGAGAGCAAGTCGCCCTTATACCGTGCGAACAGTATCGAAAACGAGGTGAGCAGAATATCTTCGGGAACGTCCTTCGATACTCTGCCGAATGCCTGCGAGTCGGTGATAACCATTTTCGGCTTCTTCCCGAGTGCGGCAAGTGCGGCGGGAAGCTCCGTGTCGCGGACTACTACCGACACCGCCCCCGCGTCCAGAATATCGCGGATTGTCTGCTGCTGCGGGAGAATAAGCCGTCCCTTGGGAGCGGCTTTGTCAATCGGGACTACCAGCACCACAAAGTCGTTTTCTTCGACAAGGTCGGCGACAATGTGTTTTCCGTCCTCCTCGGACTTGGCGAGCGAGCCGATTGTGTTTTTCAGCTCCTCAATGCCCGCGCCCGTCTTTGCGCTGACGTACACCGTGTTTTCGGCGGGCGGCATTGAGCCGCGCAAATCGGACTTGTTTCGCACGATGATGTAGGGGATATTCTTCGCCGTAAAAAGCGAAATCAGATCGCTCTCAACTGGGGAGAGGTCGCCCTCGGCTTCCGTGACGAGAACGGCAATGTCCGTATAGTTCAGCGCCTGACGCGCTTTCTTCACGCGCAGTGCGCCGAGCTCGCCCTCGTCGTCAATTCCCGGGGTGTCGATGATTACGACAGGTCCCAGCGGGAGCAGCTCCATTGCTTTCTTCACGGGGTCGGTGGTAGTTCCCTTAACGTCCGAAACAACGGCAAGCTCCTGTCCCGTAACTGCGTTTACAACGCTTGATTTTCCCGCGTTTCTCAAGCCAAAAAAGCCGATATGAACGCGGTCTGCGGAAGCGGTTTCGTTAAGTCCCATTCTTTTGTCCTCCTTTGTTCTTTTTGTATAAAATCAGAAGCGGAAATCACGGCTGTTGGAATTCTTTATGTCCTCTATATGCTGAGCCGCAATATGCCGCACCTTTTCGGTGGGGATTTTCTTCAGTTCGTCCTCAATCATCTTGAAGCCAACTGTCTTGGTTTCTTCGGAAGCGTAGTCAACCAGATACTCGGTGAGCGTCATAAGTGCGTTGGGGTGGCAGCAGTTGAGAATTTGTCCGTTCTTGCACAGCGCCATAAAGCGGTCGCCCGTTCTTCCCTCGCGGTAGCAGGCGGTGCAGAAGGACGGAATGTGGTTCTTCTCCATAAGCCATCTTACTACCTCGTCAAGAGTGCGCTGGTCGGACACGTCGAACTGCTCGGAGTCGTGCGGGCGTTCCTCCTCGGTATAACCGCCCACAGAGGTACGCGAAGCGCCGCTAATCTGCGAGATACCCATATCCAGCACCTTGCCGCGTACTTCCTCGGATTCTCTTGTCGAGATAATCATACCCGTGTACGGAACGGCAAGACGGATACAGGCAACAATCTTCTCAAACATCTCATCGGAGATGGAGTTGTCAAATACATCGGGGTCTATGTCGTCCGCGTGCTTAACGCGCGGAACGCTGATAGTGTGCGGACCTACTCCGTGAACGGCTTCGAGGTGCTCCGCGTGCATAAGCAGCCCCGCGAACTCGTACTTGTAGAGCTCCAGACCGAACAGAACGCCAAGTCCCACATCGTCAATGCCGCCCTCCATTGCTCTGTCCATTGCTTCGGTGTGGTATGCGTAGTCGTGCTTAGGCCCTGTGGGGTGGAGCTGGAGGTAGCTCTCCTTGTGGTAGGTTTCCTGAAAGAGGATATATGTACCTATTCCCGCTTCTTTCAGCTTGCGGTAGTTCTCCACGGTGGTGGCGGCGATATTTACGTTTACGCGGCGAATTGCGCCGTTCTTGTGGTTAATGCTGTAAATGGTCTTGATACTGTCGAGAATGTACTCGATAGGGTTGTTTACGGGGTCTTCTCCCGCTTCAATTGCAAGGCGCTTGTGTCCCATATCCTGCAAAGCGATTACCTCCGCGCGGATTTCATCTTGGGTAAGCTTCTTTCGTGCGATGTGCTTATTCTTCATGTGGTAGGGGCAGTAAACGCAGCCGTTTACGCAGTAATTCGAGAGGTAAAGCGGCGCGAACATTACAATTCTGTTGCCGTAGAACGCCAGCTTTATCTCCTTGGCAATTTTGAAGATTTCCTCTATCTTTTCAGGGATTTCACAGGCGAGAAGCACGGACGCTTCCCTGTGAGTTAGTCCGCTGCAAACGCAGCCTGTCGCGGTTTTGCGGGGACGTGCCTTTTCAAGAATGCTGTCGATAAGCTCGACGTTGTTCTTGTTCGCTTCCGCATAAGCGAGGGTGTCGAGGATTTCCTCGTTGTTGATGAATTCCTCCGCTTTGAGGGATTTGGGATTGTAGATAGCCATAAGTGTTTTCCTTTCATCGTTTAACGTCGCCGCGGTCGGTGACTATTTCGTAACCCGTGGACGCAACCCGCGCCGACAGGCATTTTATACATTGCGCCGCCTCATCGCCTGTGCAGATTTTGTTGTCGTACAGTTCGTACTTCTTGCGGACGGTGACGGGGGAGAGGTTGGGCATTACGACATTCGCGCCGCTCTTTATTCCAAGCTCTCTGCCGTTCGGGAGAATTGTGCCGAGAGCGGTTGTGGCGGGGAGCAGTATCTTCGGGTGGATTAGCCGTATTATCGAGAGCAGATAGCACGTCACCTCCGCGCTTCCCGCGGGGAACTCCGCGAACGGCGTTGCCGCGTGAGGGATAAACGGCCCTATTCCGCACATTGCGGGTGCGAATTCCTCCACGAACTTCAAATCTTTGGCTAGAAGCGCGTTTGTCTGGAACGGCGAGCCTACCATAAACCCGCACCCCGTCTGGTAGCCGATTTCCTTTAGCGCGTGCAGACATTCCATTCGGTTGTCAAACGACATCTGCGGCGGGTGGAGCTTACTGTAATGCTCCTTATCGGCGGTTTCATGACGGAGAAGATAGCGGTCCGCGCCGCTGTCGAACAGGCGCTTGTAGCTTGCGTAGCTGCGTTCGCCAAGCGAGAGCGTCACCGCGCAGTCGGGGTACTTCGCCTTGATTTTCCCGACTACACCGCAGACGAAATCGTCCGTGAATGCACCGTCCTCGCCGCCCTGAATGACGAACGTCCGAAAGCCGAGCCTGTACCCCTCGTCAGCGCAGAGAAGTATATCCTCCTCGGACAGGCGGTAGCGGTCGCACTTGCTGTTTTCCGCGCGTATTCCGCAGTAAAGGCAGTTGTTTTTGCAGATGTTGCTGACCTCGATTAGTCCGCGAATGTAGACGGACTTTCCGTAGTGAAGCTCACGGGCGGAGCGGGCTTTCTCCGCGAGAAGCTGAGCGGCTTCCTCGGAGCGGTTGTCCAACAGGCACTCGTACTCCGCGATGGAGAGGGAGTGCGTTTCGGACAGCTTCTCGATTAGTTCCGATATGCGCTTATCCATTGGTTATCACGTTGGAGTAGGCGGTTTTCACGCTTACTCCGTTCAGCTTTCCGATTTTTCCCGCAAGGGTGGAGATTGCGTCCTGCGGAGCGTCAAGCGCCACGCTCATAATGCTAATCTGCTTTTCACGATAGGGCACGCCCATTCGCCCGATTATGTACGGCGAATACTCGTGGAGAAGCGCGTTGAGGGCTTCGACCGACTCGGGGTTCTCCACTATAACGCCCATTACTGCAACTCTTGTTTCCATAACATCGTCCTTTCAAAATAAAAATGCCGTGCCCCAAACAAGGCACGGCAATATACGCATATTAAAACAGTAGGGTGCAACTCTGCCATACTGCAATTACATTCGTTTATCCGCGTTGCCTTTCAGTCAGAAGCTTCTTTCTGTCGGGGAACTCTATATCTTCAGTATAACATTTACGAACAGAAAAGTCAAGCGTTTTTCGGGAGAAAAATTATTCAAAATAACTTTATCGCGTTAAATATCAAAATTATTCTGAATTCCTATTGACAAATCGGAATAATTGATGTAAAATAAAAGAAATATTTGGAGAAAGACGAACACTTTGCGAACAGATCCGAAGCAAATTACCGCTTCTCTTGGTTTGGTTATCGGAAAATTGAATAGTTGGAGGTTTGATTATGGCACTCGTAAATGTTATGGAGCAGATTGTTGATGATAAGCTTGCCCAGATGCTGGTGGGCGAGAATTGCTGCAAATGCCATCGCTGCGTTGAGGATATGAAGGCAATTGCGCTTAACAGGCTTCCTTCAAAGTATGTGAGCACTAACAGCGGTGAGCTTTTTTCTAAGCTTGACACTACTGTGCGGCAGAGCTCCGTTGATATCAATTGTGCGGTTGCTTCCGCGATTGAGTTGGTTTCAAAGCACCCGTCTCATGCTGTTTAATTTGTAAGCTGTTTTTTTCATATTCTTTCTCTTTGCGAAAAGTCCTTTGAGCTTCACCTCAAAGGACTTTTTGCTGTTTAAAGTTCGTTTCTGTTTTCAAGAGCCTTGGCGAGGGTGACGTCATCGGCGAATTCCAGAGTTGAGCCTGCGGGGAGACCGTAAGCAAGGCGCGTTACCTTGATCCCCATCGGCTTTATCAGCCTGCCGATATACATAGAGGTAGCTTCTCCCTCAACGGTGGGGTTGGTCGCCATAATCACTTCCTCGACATCGGAGAGCCGCGACAAAAGCTCCTTTATTCTGAGCTGTTCGGCGGTTATGCCGTCCATCGGGGACAGAAGCCCGTGCAGAACGTGGTAGGTTCCGTTATAGCCGCCCGCCCTCTCGAAAACGGAGACATCGCGCGGCGACTCAACCACGCAGATTACCTTTTTATCGCGGGTATCGTCCGCGCAGATTGAGCACAGCTCGGACTCGGTGAAGTTCTGGCAGCACGAGCAAAGGCGAACGCTCTCACGCGCTTTCAGAATGTTCTCCGAGAACTCGCGCACATCCTCGAGCGGCTGATTGAGCATATAGTATGCAAGGCGCTGAGCCGTTTTTATTCCTATTCCGGGCAGTTTTGCAAACTGCTCTGCCGCAAGAAGAAGCGGCGCGGAGTTGTAATCCGACATTGTATCATCTCTTCCTTTATTCTTTATTGCTATTTGTTGAAAGCGTTGAGCAGGTCTGCCGTCGTCAGCGCTCCCGAGTATTCATCGTCCGAAACGGTGATTTCCGAGAGGGAACGCGCGCCGTTTTCCCGAAGCGACTGCAAAAGCGTTTTGCTGAAATTCCCGCTGCTTTGGGCGATGTTTATTGCCGCGGTATTGCCCGAAACGACTATTTCGGCGCTTCCACGCGTGTTCTCCACGGTTACTGTTTCACAGCGGCGGCTGTTAAAAACAAGTGCGCCCGAAAGCAGAAACAGCGTAAGCACAGCCGCGCAATTTACCGAAGTTATAACCCAACGCGGATTTCCCATAGCAATGAAAACAGCCGAAATCGCAAGCAGCGCGAGAACAAGCCACGCTCCGATAAAGTCTGTCGGAAGCCACAGCCCTCTGAAGCTGCCGACATAATCGACAATCAGCAGCGCGAGCTTCATCACCGCCGCGAGCGGCACAGACAGCAGCCCGATTCCCGTTATTCCCAGCGCAAGCGCGAATACAAACGCCAGCGTTATCAGCGGAATCATCAGGATTGAAGTTAATACACCGACTGCGGATATTCCCTTAAAGAAAACGGCGCTCAGCGGAGCAATGCAGATAACCGCGCCCGCCGATACGAACAGCAGCCTTATTGCCGCACCGAGCTTTTGATACTTAACGGGGAGAATACTACATAGCCTTTCGGCAGACTTTGCGCCCACAACGCCCGCGCCGAACACTCCCAGCACCGACATCTGAAATCCGAGGTCGATTGCCGAGGCGGGTGACACAAGGCAGACAGCCGTTACAGCGGCGCAGAGGGTGTTGAGCGTTTCCGACTCTCTGAAAAACAAGACCGCGGCGCTGTAAATGAGAAACATCGCCGAGGCTCGGATAACCGAGCTTGACGCGCCGAAGAAGATAACCGCAATCGGCGTAAAGAGAAGCGAGATAACCGCTCGTTCCCTGCGGCGGTTGTCGGGGATTATTCCCAGAAGTATCGCTGCAAGCAGGGAGAAATGCGTTCCCGAAACGGCGGTGAAGTGTACCGCGCCGCATATTCTCAGCTTCTCGTACACTACCGTGCTGAGCTGCTCGTCCATTCCGAACAGCAGGGAAAGAGTAAGCTCGCCCGTCTCGCCCGCAATGAACTCCCTCACTCGTCCCGCGAACAGTTTGCGAACCCACCTAATCGCGCGGACTATGCCGCTCGTAGGGGTAATTTCTCCGACGGAGAGAATTTCCGCGCTTCCCGAAAGCGGAGTGCCTTTAGCGATATTGTAGGTCTCCCACTCCGCGTCACGTTCAAAAAAAGTGATTTCGGCGAATGCCCGCTGTCCCTCATCAAGATGCTCCGAGCAGAAAAGCTGAGCCTTGGTGGAAATTCCGTCAAGCTTTAGCCGCGCTGTTATCTGCTGATTGTCCGAGCTGTCGGAGATTATTTCGTCAACGACAAGCTCCGTCTGCACCGTCCTTTCGGAGTATGCCAGAACAGGCTCGACCTTCAGCTTTACAAACCCGAGCATAATAAGCGTTCCGCACAGCAGTCCAAGAAAGCTCAGCATAAAGGGCTTCTTCAATTTCGCCGATAACGCAAAGGCGACAGCCGAGCCGCCGATAACAATCGCGCTGACCAAGCTGCCGCCGTAATATGCTGCAATCATTCCGACCGCCAGAAATGGGGCAAACCTCACGAGCGGCAGTCCGAAAATCGCCCTGTTTTCCTCGTTCACGACAGAATGTGCGCTATCAGAACAGACCGGGCATAGAAACGCCGCCCGTAACCTTTTCCATTTCTGCTGCGCTGTAATCCTCAATCTCCTGAATGATTTCGTTTACGCCGCTGATGATAAGGTCCTGAAGCATTTCAATATCGTCGGGGTCAACTGCCTCGGGCTTGAGGGTTACGGACTTTAGCTTCTTGTCGCCTGTCATAACAAGCTCAAGCGCACCGCCGCCTACCTGCTTGGTGAATTCCTTTGCTTCGAGTTCTTCCTGAACGCGCGCCATATCCTCCTGCATCTTCTGCGCCTTCTTAACCATCTGGTTCATATTGGCAGCTCCTGCGTTACGGTATTCCTGGGGAAGTCTTGATTTCATAATAGCTTATCCTTTCAAATTTCAATCTTTTATTTTTACGGTAACTCCAAGTTCCCGCGCTTTTTTCAGCAGTATGTCGGCGGGGGAATTGCTTTCCTCCGCGTCAAGCGAAGCGTTGCTCTTTTCAATCCTGAGCTGGAGCTTCATACCCAGTATAGCGGAGAGCTTTTTCTCGTACTCCGCAAGCTCCTCGCCCTTGACATTGTTGACGAGCATAGGATTTGACGAGATTACGGTCAGAACGCCGTCGGCGCACTTTATTTCCGCGCCCCTAAGCATTGACGACATCATAAAATCCATCTTTGAGAGTGCTTCCTCCCATTGCTCCGGAGTGATTACGGAGAACGGCTTCAGCTCTGCGTTTGCGGGAGCAGTGCCCTCGGTGTTTATCGGGTAATCATCGCCCGCAAGGTTTTCCGGCTCCTCTTCAAATTCGGGAGGCGTCTGCTTCGGCGCGAACTCCTCGGGAAGCGGCTGTGCGTTTACGGGAGCTTCGTCAAACGGGAAATCCGTCGGCGACGCTCCAAACGGTGCTGCTTCGGGGACAGGCGGTTCTTCGTCCCAAGGCGGAGGCTCGGGAGCAGAGGGCGGCTCTTCTTCCCAAAGCGGCGGCTGCTGAACGGGAGCCTTCTCCTCGGCGGGAGCAGGTGAGAAGTCGTGAATTTCGGTCGGCTTATCGGTGCTCGGTGCGGGAGCGGCTTCGCGGATTTCGACAGGCTTTTCAACGCCCGGAGCGGGCTTTTGAACGGGCGCGGGCTGAACGAAAGCGCTCTCGCTGAATTGCGGTGCTTTTCCTCCGCGGGCGCACATCTTAATAAGGCACATCTCCGCGAGCGTTTTGCGCTGTTTGGTTCTGCCGATGCTTTCCGCGCATTCCGAGAGAAGCGACAGGCAATCCATCACTTCGCCCATTGAATACATATTCGCAATAGCCGAAACACGTCCGATTTCATCGGGCAGCGCATACAGCAAATCGCTTTCCTGCGGCGCGGATTTGAAAATCATCAAATCGCGGTAGTGTTCGGTGAGATTGTTGATAATAAGCGCAATGTCTTTCGACTGATTATGAAGCTCTCCGAGCAGTCGGATACAGCCCGCGGTATTTCTTCCCGCTATCATCTCCGAGAACTCGTAGAGGTGGTGATTGTCGGCTATTCCCGCGCAGTCGCGGACGACAGCCGTAGTGATGTGGTCGTCGCAGGAAGCGCAGCGGTCAAGCACGGAGAGCGCGTCTCTCATTCCGCCGTCCGAAAGGCGGGAGATAAGCACAGCCGCGTCCTCGTCAAGCGAAAAGTTCTCTTTCCGAGCGACCTCCATAAGCCGCTTTGCGCTGTCGTTTATATCAATTCTGCGGAACTCAAACCGCTGGCATCTCGAGGAGATAGTCGCGGGAACCTTGTGGAGTTCCGTAGTCGCGAGTATGAACTTAACGTGTGGTGGAGGTTCTTCAAGCGTTTTCAGCAGCGCGTTGAACGCCTCCGTGGTGAGCATGTGCACCTCGTCTATGATGTACACGCGGTACTTGCAGGAAACGGGAGTGTAAGCCACTTCCTCGCGGAGTCTGCGCACGTCCTCCACGCCTCTGTTGGAAGCCGCGTCCATCTCCACGACATCGGGAGTTGTTCCCTCGAGGATTTCAAGGCAGCGGTCGCACTTCATACATGGGCTGCCGTTCTCGGGGTTATCGCAGTTTACAGCCATTGAGAGGATTTTCGCACAGGTGGTCTTACCCGTTCCCCGTGAGCCTGTAAAGAGATACGCGTGACCTGCCGAGCCGTTGATAATCTGGTTTTTCAGGGTTGTGGTGATATGTTCCTGCGAGATAACATCATCGAATGTTCTCGGACGATATTTTCGGTAAAGCGCAAGATACATCGTGATACCCTCCATCAGAAATTTCAAGCGCCCTCGATTATGAAGACAGGTTTGCCGATGCACACGGCGAAATCCGCTTAGTGCTGCTCGATTCCTCGCCTGACACGGTTCACGGCACGCCATTGCCCGGGACCTGCCTCCATAATCCAAAACGCTTGTAACATATATTATACCATATTCCCGCTAAAAAATCAAGTGCTTTTATTTGTCGGGATAAAAAAATTGTGAGATACTCAATAAAAAGGGGCAGACCGTTCGCTGCCCCTTACCCTTATATAGTACCAAATCCGCTGATTTCCACTCCGAGCCAGAAACGCTTCTTTTTGAACTGCTCGGGGATATTTATTCCTGTTTCGGTCGCTTCGGAAAGCGAAACAAAGGTGATGATGTTGGTTACGAAAAGCTCGGAAATCCGCTCGGGAAGCTTTTCCACATACTTTCGTCCGCCGAACTCGCCCAAAAGGTTTTCCGAATAGGATTTGGACATCTTTCCGATAACCGTATCGCCGTGTACTATCTCGTAAACATCTCCGCACACACGCAGGTAAACCTCGTCGCCGCACTTCACGTTAGCCGAGATGTACGCCTGCCGCTGAACAGCCTCTCCGATTGTGCCCTCAACGAATGAGTTGTAGTCTATATCCTCGCTGCTGCCCGTGCCGAAGCCCACGCACTTGGAGTCCTTCTTGAACGCTTCACGGATAGTGCGAATCCAGCGGTTTTTCTCGTTCTTTCTGAACGTCCACTTTGCGGAGTGTCTGAGGATTTCAAGGTCGTTCTTGGGGCGGGTTTCCGCAAGGTAGAACATCTTCTCGTCACGGCTTGAACCGCTTCCCTTAGGCGAGAAATCGTAGCCCAGCAGATACACCTTGTCGAACTCCTTGCCCTTTGCGCGGCTGATTGTGGAGATAGTCAGCATTTCATCACGCGCGTTGAGGATAACCGCGGGCAGCTCGCCGCCTGTGCATATTCTGTCCGCAAGCGTTCCGCAGTCGAGAGTATCCGAGCCGCTCTCGGTGTATCCGAGCAGTGCCGAGAAGAATTCCTCCGCCTTCTTCCCGTCGTCGCAGCAGCGTGCGGTAAAGCGTTTTACAAAGCTCTCGCGGTCGATTGTGCTCTCGCGCCAATCCCAGAGAATATCCGCGAGATACCGTCCGAGAGACGCGCCCGCCGCGTTCTCACGAACAAGCGTGTGACGGATTTTGTTCTTGTTCAGCAGCCAGCTGATGTATTCCGCGTCGCCGCTCTTCCTGCACAGAATTGCGGTTGAGCCTTTAGCGGTGATTACCTTGAAATCATCGTCAATAAGCGTTTGCGGCAGTTCGGCAAGCTGCTTTCTGCAAACCGCCGAAATCTGCGCGGGAACTTCGTCCAGCAGCTGATTTCGCAGAAGCTCGGTCATCTTGTCCAGAGCCTCCGACTGACGCTTGTTGCCGAGCAGCGTGAACTTTTTCGCGTTCTTGGGGAACAGCTTTCTGAGCTCCGTATAAAGCGAAGCACAATCCATTATCTCGCCGCTGTCCGTTCCGTAATCGAACACCGCCTGACACTTATCCTCCAGCAGCAGACAGCCGCATTTCAGCGCTTTCAGAACGGGGAGCACAATCTGCGCGCGCTCGTCCACCGCCTCGTGGAGTTCGTCAATAATGCAATAGTCGAACTTTGCGAAATCCTCCGCGCCGAACTTCTTTCCGAAGAGCGAAATTCGCTCCTTATTTGATAATCCGCGAAGCTCGGTGAGCGGTACTCCCTTGTCCGCGAGATACTTCACCGCGAGGAAGTCCAGCGTTCCCAGCGCAATGCGTGACGCGCTTTCGGGAAGCTCGCCGTCTGCGATTTTCTGCTCTATTTGCGACTTTATTTCGTTTGCCGTGTTGTCGGTGCAGCACAGCATAAGGATTTTCGGCTGTTTGTCCGATTGTTTGAGAATATACGCCAGACGTTCAACGGCGGTGTGCGTTTTTCCCGCGCCCGCTGTGCCGTTCAGGAAGATTACATCGGAAAGCGGTGCGCTTACCACGCTGCCCATAACGTCTGCCGAGGACAGCTCGAAATATTCGTTCTTGTCCTTCATAAGCTCGGCAATTGCCTTGGCGTTTACGGCGTATTCCTCGCTGTCCGTGCTGTCGTTACTGTCGCCCTCGGGATTTGCGAAAATATCGCTGATGTCCATACCGAGCTGCGCCAGCTCCTTGAACGTGTCGTCCTGCTCGGGAGCGGCGTCCTCGCGCGGGGGTACTCTTCCGCACTTGGCCTCGTGAGGGCAGTCACGGATGCTGCATCGGCATTCCATCACAATCTGTCCGTCTTTCCGTACCAAACCGTGGGTTAACTCGTCCGAAATGCTATATTCGCAGGGCTTGATTACCAGCAGCTGCCACTGCGCCTCGGTGATTTTTAGGTCTACGGAGTTCTTCTCGGCGCGGTCTTGCAGCTTGCGCAGACAGTCTGCGTCCATAATCTGCGCCGTGAATTTTTCGTCCTTTTCGGGGGAGTCCTTACTCGGCGAATATGTCCCCGGGTTTCTTATGTAGATGTTGCTCTTTACATCAATGTTTGACCTGCTCATAACTAAACCCTCTGTAAGCCCGCTTTATACCTTAGGAAGTTCGTAATAGAATGTAAGTCCGTTTACCTTGCAAACCGCGTCCTTTTCTTCCTCGGGAGCGGCGTCGTTGTGTACGGTGATTTCGGCTATCTGAGTATTGCCGATTTCGGCTGAGATTTCAAAGCGCTCGACCAGAAATCCCTTGGCGGGAACGTCCATACGCTCCAGCACTCTGCCGCTTCCGTTTGCAACGATAATGTGCGCCTTGGTGCTGTCCTCAACCAGCGAGAACGAGAGCTTCTCGCTCTTTGAGCCAACGCCGTCCTTGTCCTTTTTCAGCAGCGGAAGAACGCTGCCGTCCGACAGCATTATTCCCAAATCATCCGAGAGCTTGAATTTACCCTCGGTGAAGTGCGCGGCAGCCGCGCCGATTGCGGAGATGAACTGCGGCTTTTCGGGGAGGATAATCTTCTCCTCGCCGAACAGGTTGAGCATTGCGTCCGAATAGGGGCGCAGGTAGCTTGAACCGCCCGCTATTACCACCGCGTCAATATCCGCGGTAGTAACTTTAGCGCGTTCCATTGCGGTGTTGATTGCCGCGAGAACGCGGTTCCTGATGATAGGCTTTATCATCTCGGTGAACATTTCGTTGGTGATGAAAACGGTTTTCGTGCCGTAGTCTCCGTAGTCGCGGATTGTGAGGGGGTATTCCTCGCCGTCCTCGGAGAGCTGAATTTTCGCACGCTCCGCTGCGGAGAGCATTTTGTCGCGCTCTGCGGAGGACATCTCCTCAAACGCGCGAACCTTGGATTTGTCGTCAAGCTTGTCGCTGATAAGCGCGTGAACCCTCTGCGCGAGGGCGTTATCCACATCGTCGCCGCCGATTTTCTCGCCGTAGACCGCAGCTTCGCGGATACGCTGTCCGCTCGTCTCAAGAATACTGATGTCGAGCGTTCCGCCGCCCCAATCGACAACCATAACGCGGCTCTTGCCCTTAACCTTGTCGCGCACCGCCATATATGCGGCGGTACTCTCGGAAACTAGTCCCACCACCTTGATGTCGGCTTTTTTGGCAGCTTCGATAAGGTCAAGACGCGCTTCGGGGGAGAAGTCCACGGGGAACGAGAAAGCAGCTTCTTTAATGTCGATGTTGTACTTCTTCAGCACAACCTTTTTAAGGCAGCGGAAGTACTCCGAGGTGAGCTGAGTAGGCGAGATTTCCTTGCCGTTTACGGAGATGCACTTCTCCGTTCCGAGCAGCGACTTGAAGGAAGCCACCAGCTTGCAGGACTCCGCGAGCTGGTCGCGGCTCTTGCGCACCTTGTTTCCGAAAAACAGCTTATTCTCGTTGGAAATTGCGAGCAGCGAAGCAAACGGAAACTCGCCCTCCTCGCCGAGGACGGCAACCTTTTCGCCGTGTTCATCGCGCATTACGCTCACAATTGAGGTGTTTGAAGTTCCGAAATCTATACTGATAAGACTGCCTGTTTTCATTGAAACCACCTTACCCATTAGTCTTTAGTCTAGTCAAAGGAAAATCCGTATCTTTTCAGGATTTTGAAAATTCGCAAAAGACTTGCCCTGTTCGCCGCGAAGTTGTCCTCATTGAACGAGTGGTCGCAGCGGGTGAACTCGTCGTATTCTTCTTTAAGCGCTTCGGATACGCTTGTTTTGAGCGTTTCAAGCGCATTGTTTTCCATCATTGAGTCCATTTTGAAGGACTGCTCCAGCCGCTCGTTAAGGCTGTCTATCTCGTTTTGCGCGTCAATCAGCCGCTGTTTGAGCTCGGAGACCTCGACAAGGTTGATGTCCCCGCCCTGAGCCTCGTTTGCGAATACGGAGATTATCCCGCAGTCGGGCAGCTTTCCAAGCTCCGAAAATTTCCCGCGCATTGCGGCGCTGTGGAACACCTTTCGGAAATCGCTCAGCATTGCGGCAAGAAAGCCGTTTCTGCCGACAACGTTTTCGCTTGTTCCGCTGCTGATTACCTCAACGGCGAACCGCGCTGCGGTATTCGGGCTGTATTCGCGCTCGATAAGACCTCTGACGAACGCAAACTCCGCGGAAAAGCGGGACTTGCCCTGCGGCTTCCACAGCAGAGCAATCTGCTGTGCTTCTTCCTCCGAGAGGTCGGCGTTCTTCACAAAATATATGCACACGGAATAGTGGAATTTCCTGAGAAACTCCGCAGCAAAGGCACAGTCGCGCCCCTTGCCGAACTCGTCAAGCAGAATGGAAGCTCCCGACTCGGCGGCTTTCTTGCTTCTGCCCGATTTTGCGGCAAGCTCGTTTAATTCTTCGGTTATATTCGGCATAGATTATCCCTGTTTGCGGCTTTCGCAGTACTTGCGGAGCGCAGCTACGATAAGACGCGCCTTATCCTCGGGGAACGCAGTTTCAGCCCACAGACCGTTGCTGAGCTGAACGGGCTTCTTCATATCCTCCTTGGCGGTGATTTCATCGTATGTAAAGATGTTGTTCATATTCGGAGCGGCATTGCATACCGCCATTGCGAAGGAGTGCTTTTCGATAAGCTCCTCAACCGAGTCAACGAACGAGAACGCAGGCTTTGCGGGTTCAGCTGCGGGTGCGGGAGTGGGAGTGGGTTCTGCCGCAGGCTTGGGCTCTTCTGCCTTTTCGGGAGCGGGTTCAGCAGCCTTGGGTGCTTCTGCGGGAGCGGGTGTCGGAGCGGGTTCTGCCGCAGGCGCGGGAGTATCGGCAGCTTCGTCTTCCTTAGCGACTATCTCCTCGGCTGCCTTCTTGAACTCCGCGAACTTTCCGCGAAGAACCTCAACGCGGGAAATAGCTTCCTTGGAAGCCGCGAGGATTTCCTGAGCCTTGCTCCAATCGTCCATATCAATCGCGCTGTGGGCGATTGCGCGCTGGCTTGCAAGCTCCGCGTCAAGGCAGCGGTCCATATACTCAATTCCCGCTTTTAAAGATAACTTTTCGTCTGACATATTGCATTCTCCTCACTATACAAAATGGTGAACTATACTGATGTAATTATATCATATAAGCGCCTTAATTGCAACAAATTTTTCCTCTTTTGTCAATTTCCGCATAAACCGATGTAAGGATTTTGTAGGAAATAAACAAAAAATCGCCCTTGTTGCAAGAGCGATTTTGATTGTTGATTTTTTAAAATCAGAGCGAGTAATCTCCGTTGAAAACATCGAAGGTTGCGAAGTAATCTTCGGGAGTTTCCGCGCGGCGAATGAGCTTAACCGAGCCGTCCTCACGGAGCAGCAGCTCTGCGCTTCTCAGCTTGCCGTTGTAGTTGTAGCCCATTGAGAAGCCGTGCGCACCGGTATCGTGAATAGCGATATAATCGCCGATGTCGATTTTCGGGAGCATACGGTCAACCGCGAACTTGTCGCAGTTTTCGCAAAGTCCGCCCGTCACGTCGTACTTGTGGTCGCAGGGAGCGTTCTCCTTGCCGAGCACGGTGATGTGGTGGTATGCGCCGTAGATTGCGGGACGCATAAGGTTTGCCGCGCAAGCGTCAAGTCCGATGTACTCCTTGTGAATGTGCTTCTCACGGATAGCGGTCGCAATCAGCATTCCGTAGGGAGCGAGCATAAAGCGGCCAAGCTCCGTGAAGATTGCCACATTGCCCATTCCTGCGGGAACGAGGATTTCCTCGTAAGCCTCGCGTACCTTTTCGCCGATTATCGCGATGTCGTTTGCGGGCTGGTCGGGCTTGTAGGGGATACCCACGCCGCCGCTCAGGTTAATGAACGAAAGCTCAACGCCCGTCTTTTCGCGGATTTCAACCGCAGTCTTGAACATAATGCGCGCGAGAGTGGGGTAGTAGTCGTTGGTGAGCGTGTTGGAAGCGAGGAACGCGTGCATTCCGAACTTCTTCGCGCCCTTTTCCTTGAGGATTTTGTAGCCCTCTATAATCTGCTCGTGAGTGAAGCCGTACTTTGCGTCCTTGGGGGTGTCCATTACGTTGGGAGAACCGTCTGTTCTGAACTCTCCGCCCGGATTGTAGCGGCAGCAGATAGTCTCGGGAATACCCGTCAGCTTGTCAAGCACGTCAATGTGAGTGAAGTCGTCGAGGTTGATGATAGCGCCAAGCTCGTACGCCTTCTTGAAGTCCATATCGGGAGTAGCGTTGGACGAGAACATAATGTCGTGCTGCTTTGCACCCACGTCGTCGGAGAGCAGAAGCTCGGTGTAGCTTGAGCAGTCGAAGCCGCAGCCCTCCTCCTGAAGTACCTTCATAATGAACGGGTTGGGGGTAGCCTTAACGGCGAAGTACTCGCGGAAGCCCTTGTTCCACGCAAACGCGGCTTTCAGTCGGCGTGCGTTCTCGCGGATACCCTTCTCGTCGTAAATGTGGAACGGAGTGGGGTAGGTCTTGGTTATTTCCTCGATTTGTTCCTTGGTGACAAATGGCTTTTTCATTTTCTTTTGTCCTTTCGTTGAATTGAGTTAGTTTATCCTAACTGATTATATTTTAACCCTTTATCTCTTACAGGTCAAGTGGTTTTATACGAAAAATTCGGTAATGTGGTAATATTCGGCGAATTGCATATTCCACCCTCGTAGAATGGAGTTAGTTTTGACTAATTCGCCCGACTTTGCGATGAAACATACATTGCAAAGACTAAATAAGCGTCAATGCGAACAGCGCCGCCACAAAAACAAGCCTTGCCCAGCAGAGAATTCTCCGCGCTTTGCGGAATTTTGCTTCTGAGCAGTTTTCGGGCTTGTTAAAGATGTTGGTATGCTGCGGATAGACAGAGCATACGGAAAATACCCCATAGATAATCAGGCTCACCAAAAGGATAATTACCGCGCCGCTTGTAATCTTTCCCAAAATCATCAGGACAAGCTCGGCGGCGACAATCGCGGCACATATTCCGCCGCAGACGGCTTCGGCAGTCTTTTCACCCTTGGTGTAGGGGAGTTTATCGGGAACTTTCACAGCGCTCACACATTCATATACTTGTTGAGGAACTCAATCGACAGCGGAATCCAGCGGCGGACGTTGGGTTTAAGATAGTTCTCGTCCTTGCCCGAAGCCTTGTCGGCGCAGGCTATGCCGTGAGGACCGTCATCGAAGATGTGAAGCTCCATCGGGATTTTGTTGGAAACGCACGCCTTTGCCATAACCAGCGAGTTGTGCGCGGAAACCGACTGGTCGTTAGCCGTACACCAGATGAATACGGGAGGCGTTCTCGGAGTAACGCGGTTTTCGAGGGAAAGACGCGACAGGTCGGAGCGGGAAGCGTCCTCGCCGAGCAGCACGTTGAAGCTGCCCTCGTGCGGAGAGGTAACGCCGCTTATTACGGGGTAGCACAGCACCGCCGCATTGGGGCGCAGGTCGTCAGCGCCGCAGCCTATGGTCTTGACTATTGAGCTGTCGTTCCACATTGTAGCAAGGCAGCCCGCGAGATGACCGCCCGCTGAAAAGCCCACAACGGCGATTTTATCGGGAGCAATGTTGAATTCCTCCGCTCTCATACGGATTTTGTAGAAGGTGTACGCAGCGTCCACCAGCGGCGCGGGAAACTTTGCGTTTATGGAGTATGTAACGACAAAAGCCGTATATCCCGCAGCCAGATACTGGAAAGCAACGGGCTCAGCTTCGCGCTCGGAAATGTGCTCATATCCTCCGCCGGGGAAGATTACCACCGAGGGACGTCGTTCGGTGTATGCAACTCCCGCAATACGGTCGGGAAGATACGCTTTTACGAAAGCGGTTTTCTCGGAATTGATAGAAAAAGTCTTTACGGTCATAATGAACCCTCCACGTTATAAAAACTCTTCTCAGTATAACATTTTTTTCTAAATAAATCAAGGGGTTTAAAGGGGTTGTGTGAAATTTTTTTGAAGTTGTTGACATAAACGCGCGTTTCTGGTATAATAAAGACAACTATTGCATTTAAATGAGGTATCTGTTGTGTTTAATATATTAAAGCGATTTTTGAATAGATTTACAGCTGTTTCGACAGCGGCTGCGGTGGCTGTCGGAGCATTCTGCATACCCGATTTTTCGGCTTATGCGGAGGAGGCGGAGACTGTAAAGCCCGTGCGCGACATCGTAACGCTCAGCGAAAGCGAAACCTCCTATGCGGCGTATATCCGAAAATACTCCGATATGTCGAGAACCGTGCTTTCGGTGTATGCCGATACCGCGTCCTACAACACTTCGCTCGGAGCGGAGTGCGAGTTGTTCTACGATTACGAGGGAATGCCGAATACCCTGTATTGGACTAACGGAGGCACGGTTACTTTCCCTATCGAAGTTCCCGCAGAGGGATTGTATAATCTGGAGCTTATCTATCGCACTTCGGCTTCCGATACCAACGAGCTTTCGCTTGGGGTTCTGATTGACGGCGAGCTTCCCTTTGACGAGGCGGAGAAAATCTCCCTCGACAAGTATTGGAAAAACAAAACGGGAAACATTCAGTACGACAGCGAGCACCAAAACCAGATAAGACCGACGCAGGTTATTTACGACAGCTGGATTACTTACACGCTGCTCAACAAGTCCTCGTTTTCCGCAGAGCCGTTTTCGTTTATGCTGACTGCGGGAGAACACACCGTTACGCTGCAGAATGTCACTTCTGACATATATATCAGCCGCGTTAATTTCACCAATACCTCCGTGCCGAAAGCATATTCGGACGTTAAGCCCACAGCGGAGCAGATAGAGGAAACTCCCGCGCTGATGAACGGCGAGGCAATCCTCGTGGAGGCGGAGGTTCCGTCCTACACCAACTCAACGGCGCTTCAAGCCACCCGCGAGCCGTCCGAGTACCTTGCAAGTCCCGCTCACCCCACGCAAATCCGCTTCAACACAATCGGCGGTACCGTTGACAGCGACAGCAACGTGTGGGACAAGCCCTCTCAGAAAGCGGTGTACGAGGTGAACGTTCCCGCGGACGGCTATTACTCCATAAATCTGCGCTGCCGCCGTGATTCCCGCGAGGGGCTGTCCTCCTATCGGAAAATTACGGTAAACGGCGTTGTTCCCTGCAAGGAGCTGAGCGCGGTACGCATTGATTACTCCCCGAAATGGCAGACAATCAGCCTTAACGATGAAAACGGAGAGCCGATATATTTCTACCTCAGCGCCGGTACCAACACAATCGAAATCGAAGCTGTGACGGGAGATAACGAAGCCTATGCCGAGCAGACCGAACAAACGGTGAAAACCCTGCGCGAAATAATATCCGCATCGGAGAGCAGGACTCCCGAGGAGCTTCTCGCTGCGTTCAAAGCGGCTTCGGAGGAGCTTGACGCGCAAAACGCGGAGATACGCGACAGCTTCGGCGTTGAGATTGACGAGATAAGCGAGCTTTCGCAGATGCTCAAATCGGCATTGAAAAAGCCTGAGAAAATAGCGGCTTCCGTAAGCGCAAACAAGGACGAAATCACAGGAAAAATAACCGCGCTTATCACTCGGCTGAGGGATTTTCACTACCAGCCGCTGGAGCTTGATTATTTCGAGATTAAGACCGTTCACGAGGAATACAGAGACACGCGCGTCAACGTGTTCAAGGCGGTTGCGTTTGCGTTCCGCTCGTTTATCGGTTCGTTTTTCAAGGATTTCAGCGCGCTTCGCCAGACCGATACCCGCACAATGGAAGTGTGGGTATGCCTCGACAGAAAACAGGCGGAGATTGTCAGCAATCTGGTGGAAAGGCAGTACAACCCCACTCACGATATAAAAATCAACATACGTCCCGATAACGGAGACCTTTACAGCGCCGTTGCGGCGGGAAAAGGCCCTCAGGCGGCACTGTATGCGGACTCGGCGGTAATCTGCGAGCTTCAGGAGCGCGGCGCTGTTGTAAACCTGAAGGATTGTCAGAGCTTTGATGAAGTGTACGCCCGTTTCCCGACGGGACTTTCGGGTATGTATTCGCACGACGGAGGGGTGTATGCCGTTCCGCTGACCAATGATTTCCCGCTGATGTTCTACCGCACGGATATTTTCAGCGAGCTGGAGATTACCCCGCCCGATACCTGGGAGGAGTTTTATGAAACGCTCCCGATAATCTACGAAAACGGAATGAAGGCGGGAATGATTTCTTCCGAGAGCGCAGATAACGGCTTCGCCGCGGGCGACCTGTTTATTGCAATGCTCAATCAGACGGAGGAAAAGTCGCTCGACAGCGATAGCGCTGCCGCAGCGTTTGAAGCGTGGACGAAGCTCTGTGCCGATTACGGCTTGACGGACGAGGATATGCTCGGAATGTTCAGAACGGGCGAAATGCCGCTTGTTTTCGCTGATTGCGCCGATTTTTCCTCGCTCCTGAACGATGGAGCGTATGAGCTTGCGGGACGTTGGAGTGTAGCGCACATTCCCGGAACTTATCGTACGGAAGACGGACTGAGAACGCTCGACTGCTCCGTGAACACAAATTCGCTCGGAGCGGTTATATTTGATGACTGTAAGAATGTCAGCGCGGTCTGGGAGTTTATTTCGTGGTTTACTTCCGATGAAATTCAGCTTCAGGTTGCCGAGGCGTTCGGACTGAGGGAGTATTCCCCCGCGAATATCGGAGTATCTTTCCCGCAGCTGTGGTCGGAGAGAGCGTTCCGCGAGATTGTCACTCAGAAAGACAGTACGCTTCAGCTTCACGAAATTTCGGCTTCCGCCGACGTTAAGAACGCGGTCTACTCCGCGCTTCGCAGAGCTCTTAAGGGCGAGGACGCCCGCACCGCATATTTTGACGAGCTGCGTCACCACCGCATTGTCTCGGACAGCGCGGGAGTATCAAATTCGGGGGAGGGATAATCGTGCATAGCAGAAACAGAAATTATGAAAAGTCCTCGGGTACTAAAGCAAAGAACGGCGTGCTCGCCAAAATCAGAAACAATCGCACGGCATATCTTATGCTGCTGCCGTTTTTCGTCCTCTTTTTCCTGTTTACCGCGCTTCCGATAGTTCTGGCGCTTCCGCTGGCATTTTTTGACTATAAAATGCCCGATTCCGCAGCTTTTGCGGGAATAGGAAATTTTTCCGCGCTGTTTGTCGAGAACGATTTATTCCTTTCGGCGCTGAAAAACACCCTGCTCTCTCTGGCGATAACGGGGCTTGGCGGCTTTCTGCTGAGTATAATTGCCGCAGCGCTGATTGCTCCGCTGAAAAAGGGAATAAAGGCGGTGTTTACCGTGATTTTCTGCCTGCCGTCTTTCGTGTACGGTGCGTTTGCGGTGTGGGGACTTGTGCTTGGCGGGGAGATGAGTTCTCCGCTCAACAGTATGCTGATGTCATTCGGATTAATCACAACACCCCGCGATTGGCTTGAGGAGCCGATTGTATCGCAGCTTCTCGTACAGCTTTCGAGATTGTGGGGGACGTTCGGTATAGGATTTCTCGTGGTGCTTTCGGGCTTTGAAGAAGTCAATGAAAACCGCGAGCTGTACGAAACGGGAGAGATTGACGGACTTTCAAACCGCATTTCGCAGTTTTTGTTCATCACTATTCCCGCTTCCGCTCCCCGACTTGCTCTGGCGGCGGTGCTGCAGATTGCGGCGGCATTCTCGGCGGGCAGCCTGTTTACAACTACTTCCGCGGATATGACGCTTACGGACTATATGCTGTTTTTGGGATTAAACGAATACGATGTCGGTACGGCAAGCGCGGTTGGAGTTCTGATAACCGCCGCCGCTTCTCTGTTTTATTTTGCTGTGCGCAAGGCGCTGCACAGAGTAGACGGATAAGGGGGTGAGCGTTTGAGCAAGAAGAAAAAGAAAAAGAACTCTCCCAACACGGGAAATGCCCCCGCAGCGGTAAATCGGGATAATCCCGAAAATATCATCACGGTTGAAATTCCCGACGCTCCCGAAGCGGCTATTGACGAAACCACGCCCTCCGAAAGCGTGGAAATCGCGGAGAGCACAGCTCCCGAAGCGCAGAGTACCGAACCCGAAGCGCAGAGTACCGAACCCGAACCCGCAACCGAACCCGAGCAAGCTCCGAGCGTTCAGCCCGAAACGATTGACGAGCCGGATACCTCCGATAACCCCGAAAACGAAATCACCATCGAGCTTCCCGAATCGGAAGCGGAGAAGGTGAAAAAGTTCGTTCCGCAGGTTACCGCGCCGAAGAAGCCTCCGCTCACTCCCGAGCAGATTGACGAAAAAAAGCACCGCACGAGAGCTGCCGTTTCAAAGACTGCGGACGTTGTTCTGTTCGTTATCCTTGTAATTGCGGGACTGCTTATGGTGCTGCCGATATTATTCGCGGTAGTTCAGTCGCTGAAATCAACCGCGCAGCTGAGCGAGGTTCCTCAGAGCTTCTTCCCGAGGTCGCTTACTTTCAGTTCGTATGTACGGCTGTTCACCTC
>JBJESC010000032.1:0-5546 GCA_051882615.1 Oscillospiraceae bacterium | reverse complement strand
GCACAGATTAAGGCGATGAAGAAGGTTTCGGGTACTCTGAAGCTCGACTACTCGCAGTATCGTGAGCTTCAGTCCTTCTCGCAGTTCGGTTCCGACCTCGACCAGGATACAAAGAACCGTCTGGCAAAGGGCGAGCGTATCGTTGAGGTTCTCAAGCAGGACCAGAACTCTCCGCTCGAGGTTGAGGAGCAGGTTGTCGTTATCTACGCGGTAATCAACAACTACCTTTCCACAATCCCCGTTGAGAAGATTAAGCAGTATCAGAAGGATTTGCTTGAGCACATCAAGAACACCAAGCCCGAAATCCTCGAGAGCATCAAGACCGAGAAGGTTATGACTCCCGAAGTTGAAGCGGAGCTTAAGGACGTTCTCGCAAGCTTTGCCGCGTCCTATGCGGGTTAATCGAAAGGAGTATTTATGAAGCAGGCTTCTTTTGTAATGAGCATCGTAGCGCTTTCAATCGCAGTTGTAACAGCACTTGCGGTTGTATGGCTTTATCTTGAAAAGAAAGTCAAATATATCACTACCGCAGATGATATCTGACAATCTACGTTTAATACGCAATAAAAAGGGGTGATATTTTTTGGCAAGCGGAAATATGAAGGCGATTAAGCGCCGCATCAAATCCGTAAGTTCCACACGGCAGATCACCAAGGCAATGGAGCTGGTTGCTTCCAGCAAGCTGCGTAAGGCAAAGGCTCGTGCAGAGCTGGCTCGTCCCTACTTTAACGAGCTGTACAAGACAATGTGCGAGATTGCTTCCGCAAACACCGACTTCTCCACCATTTACACCGTGAAACGCGAAGTGAAGAATAAGCTGTTCATCGTGGTTGCGGGCGACAGAGGTCTGGCTGGCGGCTACAACTCCAACGTTCTCAAATTGGCGGTGGCTGCTCACGCAGATGACGCCGAAAAGCCGAAGATTATCGCAATCGGAAGAAAATCTGGCGAGTTCTTTGAGAAGCGCGGCTATGAGGTTGTCGCTTCTTATGCGGGTATCGCAGAGGACATCAAGCCCAACACAGCTCAGGATATTGCAGACCTTGCGATTGATATGTTCGCAAAGGGCGAGGTTGACGAGGTTCAGGTGTTCTACACCATGTTCGTTTCGTCAATGGCGCAGCAGGCGGAGAGTATGCGTGTGCTTCCGATGGATACCGTTCCGCTTGATAACTACGGCACGATGACCTACGACCCGTCTCCCGAGGCGGTGTTCAACCGTATCGTTCCGCGTTTCACAGCGAGCCTTATCCAGTGCGCGGTAGTCGAGAGCTATGCGTCCGAGCTTGGCGCTCGCCGCACGGCAATGGAAAGCGCAACCGACAACGCAGACGCTATGACCGCGAACCTGTCGCTGCTGTATAACAGAGCGCGTCAGGCAAGCATTACCAACGAAATTATAGATATAGTTTCGGGTGCGTCGGCGCAGTCCTAATTAATCATAAGTTCAGTTCTAAACCTTACAGAAAGGATTTAGCAGATTATGTCAAATCAGAACATAGGCACGATTGTTCAGGTAATCGGCGCGGTTTTGGATATTCGTTTCGCGCCTGATAGTCTGCCTGATTTGCTTAACGCTATCGAAATCGACAACAACGGCAAGAAGCTGACTGTCGAGGTAGCGCAGCATATCGGTGACGACATCGTTCGCTGCATCTCTATGGGCAGCACGGACGGTCTCGTGCGCGGTATGGAAGCAGTCGATACGGGTTCGTCAATCAAGGTTCCCGTAGGCGAGCAGACGCTTGGACGTATCTTCAACCTTCTGGGCGAGGCGGTTGATAACAAGCCGCAGCCCGAAACCGAGGAAAAGTGGGAAATCCACCGTCCAGCTCCCACATTCGAGGAGCAGGAGGCTTCCAACGAGGTTCTCGAAACAGGTATCAAGGTCGTTGACCTTATCGCGCCCTACCTCAAGGGCGGTAAAATCGGTCTGTTCGGCGGTGCGGGCGTTGGTAAGACCGTCCTTATTATGGAGCTTATCAACAACATCGCAAAGCAGCACGGCGGTATCTCCGTATTCACAGGCGTTGGAGAGCGTACCCGTGAGGGTAACGACCTCTACCGCGAGATGATGGAGTCGGGCGTTATCAACAAGACCGCGCTTGTATACGGTCAGATGAACGAGCCGCCGGGAGCAAGAATGAGAGTTGCTCTTTCGGGACTTACAATGGCGGAGTACTTCCGCGACAAGATGGGACAGGACGTGCTCCTGTTCATTGATAACATCTTCCGTTTCACACAGGCGGGTTCTGAGGTTTCCGCGCTGCTCGGCCGTATGCCGTCAGCCGTAGGTTACCAGCCCACGCTGGCAACGGAGATGGGTGCTCTTCAGGAGCGTATCACATCTACAAAGAAGGGTTCGATTACCTCCGTTCAGGCGGTTTACGTTCCTGCGGACGACCTTACAGACCCTGCTCCCGCGACTACATTCGCGCACTTGGACGCTACCACCGTTCTTTCGCGTGATATTGCGTCTATGGGCATTTATCCCGCGGTTGACCCGCTGGAGTCTACCTCCCGTATCCTCACTCCGCAGATTGTCGGAAACGAGCATTACGAGGTTGCGCGTGCGGTTCAGGAGATTTTGCAGCGTTATAACGAGCTGCAGGATATTATCGCAATTCTCGGTATGGACGAGTTGTCCGATGAGGATAAGCTGACGGTTTCCAGAGCGAGAAAGATTCAGCGTTTCCTGTCCCAGCCGTTCTCCGTTGCGGAGCAGTTCACGGGTTATGAGGGTAAGTACGTTCCTCTCAAGGAAACAATCCGCGGCTTTAAGGAGATTATCGAGGGCAAGCACGACGACCTGCCCGAGTCGGCGTTCCTGTTCGTCGGAACAATTGACGAGGCAGTCGAGAAGGCAAAGAAGGGTTAAAAGGGTGATTTAAATGACACCTTTCAAACTCCGTATTATTACACCCGAAAAGACCGTGTTTGACGGTGAAACCGAGCAGGTTATCGTCCGCACAACAGTCGGCGATGTGGGCATATTGAACGGTCACGAACCGTATTGTGCCGCTATCGGTATCGGTCAGATGCGCGTTATGATGAACGGCGAGTTCCGCCGCGCAGCTACATCGGGCGGAATTATCAAGGTGGCGAAGGACTACACGACAATCCTTGTTCAGACCTGCGAATGGTCGGACGAGATTGACGTGGACCGTGCTAATGCGGCTAAGGAAACCGCCGAGGCGCGGATTAAAGCCGCCAAGAGCGACAAGGAGGTTCTGCTCGCGGAGAGCAAGCTTAAACGCGCGCTCAACCGAATTGATACCTCGAAGTTCAATTAAACACTTTACTCCCCGCTTAATCAGGCGGGGAGTTTCGTTGTCTTGGAATATTTTTGCGGGGAAATGTGACAAATCGCACCGCTTATTTGTTATACTTACAGAAGGACGTCTTTCAGGCAGAATAAAGGGAGAAAGGAGTGAGAGAATGACCGACAGCGAGCTTATCGGCTATGTGAAGCAGTATCACAAGACGGTTTACAGGCTGGCGTACAGCTATGTCAGAAACTGTGCCGACGCGGAGGATATTTGTCAGGACGCATTTGTCAGACTGATGGATTTTTCGGGTGAATTCTCCTCTGATGAGGACTGCAAACGCTGGCTGATTCGGGTCGTTATCAATCTCTCCAAAAATCTCCTTAAATCCTGCCGATTTTCCCGCACCGAAGAGCTTAGCGAGGATATACCGCTTGAAACCGCCGAGGACGGAGAGCTTCTCTCGCTCGTGAAGTCGCTCCCGACTAAGTACGGCGAAGTGATACATCTGTTTTACTACGAGGGGTATTCCGTAAAGGAAATCTCACAAATTCTCAGAATAAGCCAAACTGCGGTGACCTCGCGTCTCTCGCGCGGGAGAAACAAACTCAAACTTCTCTTAATGGAGGGAAACAATGATGAATAACTACAAGAAACTTTTCGAGCAAATCTCTCCAAGAGAGAGCGACGAAGTGCTTATCAGTAAGCTAATGGCACGAAAGGCGGAAAATATGAAAGACAACGACACTAAAAAGACTTCCAAAAACATCTTTCTCAAAAAGGCGGTTGCTATTCCTGCGGCGGCTGTGCTGGCTATCGGGGCGGCGACAGTTACCGTGGGAGCTACGAATGATTGGGACTATGCAAAGGCGTTCGAGGGAATGTTCGCACAGAAGTACGAGGGTAATGTATCGGTGAACTCCGAAGTGCAGAATTTCCCTGTGAACGACACAGTATCTCAAGGCTCAGCCGCTTCAACAAGTACAACTACAGTTACTCAAAAGGTGGAATACACCCCCGAAAAGCCTATCGGAACATTCGATTTTGAGAAATACGGCAAGAAACTCGGGATTGTTATGAAAGGCGATGGACTTACCGCAACGCTTGACGGAATGTTGGTTTACGACGACCTGTGCTACATTATGTACACCACCACCGTGTCGGACGAACTCCTTGCCAAGACAGGCGGCGTAGTGCCCGCTTTGGGAGTTGATTTTGCAAACTACACGTTTAAGATTGACGGAAAAAGTGCCGGCGGAATGGGTTCCCAAGGCGAAACAATTTCCCAAGAGGGGAATACAAGAACAGGCTGCATTGAAATCACTTACGATTCTGTTGAACTTGCCGGAAAGACGCTGAATATTGACTTCATTTCCAGAGCAAACATAGGCGGAACGTTAACAACCGTTCTCAGCGAGCATAAGGACATTCCGATTGACTTCACGCTCTCCGAAAACATCGAAAAGGAACTTTCGCTCAAACTGAAAACCAACTCCTTTGACGGAGAAATCAATAAGGTAAAGGTTTCGGGATTCAGGGCAAAGCTGTTCTTTAAGGGAATATCAAATGTTCCCTATTCGATGGAGTCACTTCCTGAAACAGACGAAGATACTTCTGATTTGACTGTTGCTGAGCAGGACGCTTTGATAAAGAATTCTCCGAGCAGACGTTTGTATGAAGAGATTCATACATTCGGCAATGCGGTTATCACGCTAAAGGACGGCACAACTGTTGCAGCAGAGATTGGAAGTTTAAGAAATCACGGCAAAGGCGCTGAATTGAAAGGCGAAATCGAGCTCAGATATACCTATCCCGTAGACCCCGCTGATGTTTCAAGCATCAAATTCGGCGACTACACGATTAACCTCTGATACGAATACAAAAACTCCCCCATTCTTCCGAATGGGGGAGCGATTATTATGCGGTTAAACTCTGATTAAAGAGCTGCTTCAATCTTGTTGAGCTGCTCTCTGAGCTCTGCGGGCACCTTGTGTCCCATTGCCTTAGCCTCGATGTCCTCGTCATAGTAACGACGCATCTCAGCGATTTCCTTCTTCCAGAGGTCAGCGTCAACAGCGAGGAGCTTGTTCATAATCTCGGGAGTAACCTCGTCCTCAATGCCGGTAACGTTGATGTCCTCTGCCTTAGGCAGCCAGCCGATAGCGGTCTTGTTAGCGTCAACCTTGCCCTCTACGCGCTTAACGATCCAGTCAAGAACACGCATATTGTCGCCGAAGCCGGGCCAGATGAAGTTGCCGTTCTCGTCCTGCTTGAACCAGT
>JBJESC010000031.1:0-5553 GCA_051882615.1 Oscillospiraceae bacterium | reverse complement strand
GGCGGTCTATTGTGTCGGTCGCGTTGGTGTACATTGAGAACGCCATTGTGCTCCATATCTGCCAGTTGTAGTTGAGCGTGGTGGTGTCGTAGGGGCGCGGCGCTCTGATAATGCCAAATTCCATACCGAACAGCGTCATCAGCTCGGAGGGGAAAATGCCCGTATCCATCATCTTGATGTGCGGGAGGAAATTTCCCTCCTGATAGAAGCTGGCAAGCTGAATTCCGTACTTGTAGCCCTGAAGCTGTGCGAACACTCCGTCCGCAATACGCTGAGTTGTTTCGCCCAGATCATATCCCGGGAACATTCGGTTAATATCGGTGTTATCCATTGTCCAGAAGCGCTTTCCGATATTCATTGAGTAATAGTTCACGCAGGGGACGACAAGTATCTCGTGTCCCTCGGCTATCTCGCCGCGCTCCTCCAGCTTTTTAAGCGCCTGCACCGCCTGAGAGCAGACGTACATCTGCTGGATTTCGTTTCCGCGCATTGCGCCGACAAGGGCGAGGGACTTTTCCCCCGAGCCGAAGCGGAAGCCCACAACGTCAAGCGGCTCTCTGTAAGGAGATTTCAGCGAATAGAGAACTTCCTTTTTCATACGCTGCCTCCTTTTTCCTCGGGCTGAAGTATTCTTGCAAGCAGCGAGCCGCCGAACACTATAGGGTACTCGCGCAGCGTGAATATCATACCGTCGCACACCGCGAGGACTTCCTCCGCTACCGTGCCTTTCAGCGGGTCGAGGACATCGCCAATGCGGTCGCCCTGCTTTACGCTTTCTCCGAATTTAACGCAGGGAACGAAAACTCCCGCTGCGTCCGAATTCACGAAGCCGACGTTTCGCCCGATTGAGGTTACGGGCTCTCGGACGGGATTTACCTCGCCGTTCCACATTCCCAGATTTTTCATCAGATTGAGAATGCCGTCAAGAAGCTGGAAGCTGTACTCCTTGGTGATGCGCATACCCACGCCCATTTCGCAGACCAGCGTTTTCGTGCCTATGGAGTTTAGGGAGTACGCAAGCGTGGATTCCAGAACTGTCGCCGCCTCGTGTACCCAGATAAAGTCCACGTTCAGCATCTTGGCGTAAGGCACAAGCTCGTCGGCGGAGTTTACGTTAATGCGGATTTGCGGAATTTCCTTGAGATAGATATTGCTTGCGTGAACGTCAATGCATACGTCCGCGCCCGAGAGGTCGTCCACGATTGAAGCGCACAGCGACTCAATCATTGTTCCGTCCTCGGAGCCGGGGAAAATGCGGTTCATATCCAAATCGAACATCGGCACTCCGCGAGTTATTGAGTCAATTCCCATCGGGTTCATTGCAGGGTAGATGTCAACCGTGCCGTTGAGCATTTCTAAGTTTTCGGTGAGCGTCTTTGCAAGCAGCCACGCGAGGTATTGTCCCTCAAGCTCGTCACCGTGAATACCCGTGACAAGGCACAGCCGCTTGCTCCCGCTGCCGTGCCTTATCGTGTTCTTCTGAATTACAAGGTCTTCGTTTACGGCAAGCGAAGCCTTTGCTATTGTCTGTATCATTTTTCAATCCTCTTTTACTCCGACAGGCAGGAGTTAATCAACTGCATTTGTCTGGTGTAGTTTCCGAGCATTACCCCTCGGTCGATAGCGCAGTCGCCGAAATCCCGTCCCTGTGAGAGCGTGAGATAATTGTCCGTTACGGCGCAGTTGTTTGTCGGGTCGAAGCCGAGCCAATGTTCGCCGTTCCAGTATTCCAGCCAGCTGTGAGTTTCTCCGTCGCAGCTTGCAAGTCCCGCGATATAGCGGCAGGGAATACCGTCCATTCGGAGAAGCGAGAGCATAATGTGCGTGAAGTCCTGACATACGCCCTTTTTCTGCTCGAATGCTTCGGCTGCGGTGGTCTTGATTGTGGTGGAGTTCTTCTCGTAGATGAAGAATTCGTTCAGCTTATCCGAAAAGAACGCACATCTCTCCTCGGGTGAACCCGCAATCCGACTCTCTTTGAGGTAGTTGTAGAAATTCCTCAGCTTGTCATCGGGCTTGGTGAACTTGCTCTGATAGCAATAGCAAGGCATAAAATCGCTGCGTTTTTGGCTGCTGTCAATTTCTGCACAGCCGCGGATTTCAAAGTCGAGAAACCGATGTTCGCTCTTCAGGTAGCCGGCGGTGACATTGTTCCCGAAAGCGTCAACCGTTTGACAGGTGGAAACAAAGGGCTTGATTGAAAGCTCGCAGGAGAGTATGCGCTGCGTTTCCGTTTCGGGCGGAACACACCGCAGCGCTATTGAATGCTCGCGCACATAGTCGTCAAACGTGAGCTTTGTCGTAAACGTGAAATTCAGTTTTTTCATACCGATTACCCCGCTTTGAGAAAGAGATTTCCGAGACTTTGCAGCGCTGCGGGAACGGAAGCCGCATATTGCTCGCCGTCACCCATTATCTCAACGAGAGTACAAAGGTTCTGCGTGTTGTAGCGATATGGGGTGTTTGCGGGAACCGAGCGAAGATGTCTGCAAAGCCGTTCAAACTCATCGCTTATCATCTCGAACGGATATTTAAGGCGGAAGTACAGGTCAAGCCGTTCGATACTCTTTCCGCAGAAGATGATGTTCTTAATCTCAATATCAAGGATATTGTCGGTGATACAGCCCCAGAAGCCGTACAGAATATCCTCCAGCGGCAGCAGCGACAGGCGCAGGCTGCGGTTTGCCACCTCTGCTTCGGTAAGCTTGTCCTTTGCCATTTGCAGGAAGGACAGCGCCTCGGTGGAAATCTCCTCACGCAGAACTATTCCGTTGTCGTAGGCGCGGTCAAGCGAATAAGCCACACTGTTGGGATTGTCCTTATCGAAAACAAACGCCCTGAAAAAGTCTTTTACATTGCCGTAAGCGTCCGAAAGCCCGAATGCGTTCAGATATTCAACGTACATATCAGGATTATTGTCGATTGACATATCCACAAATTTTTCTAATGCTTTTAAGGTGGTGAAAGCCCGTTCCGTATAGCGGCCCAGCCAGAAAAGGCGGTCGCCATGTTCTATCGAGATTGTACCCATGTGTCCTTAAAGCCTCCTCCCTGTGATGAATTTACTACAAATGAGTCGGGGTTGCGCGAGAAGCGCGTAAGTCCCGAAGCCCATACTCTTGTTGTCTCTCCCGAGAGTACGAATGCGCGCAAATCTGCCTTTCGCATTACCGTCTCTCCGTTTTCGATAATCGGCAGATCCTTGAAGTCGATTACCTCCTGAGCAATAAAGCGGCGCGGTTCGCGGATAATCGTCTGTCGGAATTCCTCCAGCTTCTCCTTTGAGAGGTCGCTTCCGAATACCACGCCGTAGCCTCCCGCCTCCGCAACGTCCTTGATAACCAGCTTGTCAAGGTTGCCCAGCACATACTCCCTGTCCTCATCGTAAAACGGGAGATAGGTGGGCGCGTTTTTCAGAATAGGCTCTTCGTCCAGATAGTAGCGTATCATCTTCGGGACGAAGTAGTAAATGCCCTTATCGTCCGCAACGCCGTTTCCGGGCGCGTTGATTATCGCCACATTGCCCGCTCGGTACGCTTCCATAAGGTTGGGAACGCCGATAAGCGATTCCGATTCAAAGGTGAGCGGGTCGAGGTAGTCGTCCGAAATTCTTCTGTACAGAGCGCCTATTCTCGTCTTGCTGCCCGAGTAGGTTTTCTGATAGAGAATGTTGTCCTCGACAAACAGCTCATCATTCTGCACGAGGACAGAGCCCGTAAGCTCCGCGAGATAGCTGTGCTCAAAGTAGGCAGCGTTATACCGTCCCGGCGTGAGGATTGCGTTTATTCCTCCGCAGTTGGAATAGTCCATTGTGTCGCGGAGCAGCTTTGCATAGTTGCGGTTGTCGATAATTTTGTTGTCCGAGAACGCTCGCGGAGAGGCAATGCGCGTAAGCTCCCTTGCTATCAGCGGGTAACTCGCTCCCGAGGGGATACGGAGATTATCCTCAAGAATATACCATTCGTTATCCTTGCCCTCAACCAAATCTATTCCCGAGATATGGCTGTAAATCCGGTGAGGCGGCGTAATGCCCTCGCATTGCGGAAGATACCCGCTTGAAATATACACGAAATCCTCGGGGACTATCTTATCACGGATTATCTTCTTGTCGTGATAGATGTCGTACAAAAAGAGGTTCAGCGCGTCCACACGCTGAACCAGACCCTTTTCAATCGCCTTGAAATCATCCGCGCTGATTGTTCGCGGAATAGGGTCAAACGGGAACAGCTGCTCTTTGAATACACCGTTCTTATAGATTCCGAACTTGACGCCGTAGCGGCGCAGCAGCTCGTTAATCTCGTCAACATTGGTTATTGGCGCATTGATTAGGCTCTGTTCAAGCGTTGCCTGCATAAATTTCACTCCCTGCTTTTTTGAAAAGAAAAAAGGCGCTTGGTTTGTGTTTCCAAGCGCCTTTGCTTCTATGATTACATTATAAATGAATTATCGAAAATTGTCAATGTCACTTTTTCACAATATTCCCTTTGATTTTGGTGCATTTTCACTACAAAATGAATATTTTGATTTCAAATCTTGCAAATCTATTGACTTTTTTGACGTTTTGAGTTATAATTTCAGTATAGCAACGGCGCTGCTTCCGACTTGGAAACAGCGCCGTTTTTTTAGTGAGCATATTTGCCGAAATACCGTAAGAATAGGTGATTGAGATGAAGAGAAGACCTGTGATAGGCGTGATGCCGCTTATCGACTATGAGAAACACAGCTATTGGATGCTGCCGGGATATATGAAGGGCTTGCAGGAGGCGGGAGCTTTCCCCGTTATGCTGCCCATTGTTGACAGCGTAAGCGCTGCGGAGAATGCGGTGCGGATTTGTAACGGAATTCTGTTTACGGGCGGTCAGGACGTTGATCCTGCCGTATACCTCAAGAAAAAGACGCCGCTATGCGGCGAAACAAGTCCCGAACGCGACCTTATGGAGCGGCTTATTCTCGAACAGGCGATGATTGCCGACAAGCCCGTTCTCGGAATATGCCGAGGAATTCAGTTTATCAACGCGGCGCTCGGAGGAACGCTGTGGCAGGATATTCCCACTCAGAAGCTTTCGGAGGTCGTGCATTGTCAGAAGCCTCCGTACAATTTCCCCTCGCATAACGTGACAATATGTGCCGACGCCCCTCTGCGTACGCTGATAAGGCAGGAGACAATATCCGTCAACAGCTACCATCATCAGGGGATACGCGAGCTTTCGCCTGTTCTGGAGCCTATGGCGTACGCTCCCGACGGGCTGGTGGAGGCGGTGTATTCTCCGAAGCACTATTTCCTGTGGGCGGTGCAGTGGCATCCCGAGCTTTCGTACACCACGGACGAGAACAGCCGAAAGATACTCCGAGCATTTGTTGATAGATGTTAAAGCGCAAGACAGAGAAAAGGCGGGGTGAATGTATCCCCGCCCTTTTCGTTTCTTTATCAATCAATAAGGTCGTTCTGAAATCTCGAAAGATGTTCAAACGGCAGAATTTGCCGCCCTCGGAACAGCCCGCAGCCGTCGTTAATTCGGTAGTTGTCAATCGCACGGAACATATTCACGTCTA
>JBJESC010000030.1:0-5564 GCA_051882615.1 Oscillospiraceae bacterium | reverse complement strand
CCGAGCGACTGCGTGTAGTTCCAACAGGCATTGTGCGTCTGCTTTATCTCCGCAGCCATGAGCTTCTGAAGCTGCGCATTCTCCTCGAGCGGCGTGCCGCTCCAAACGGACTCGCCGAGCATTTTGCGGTCGAACTCATCGGACTGCTCCGCTGCGGAGTGGATAAGCTCGTTGATCTCCTTCTCGGAAACTCCGTTTATCTCCGCTATTTTTGCGGTTATCTCATCGGTGGACATTCCGATCGCCTTTGCGCGGTACATCTGGTATTCAGCCGTTTCGGTTATTTTCGCCGCTTCGGCAATGCGCCGAGCTATGTCCCGCAGGATAAACTCCGACAGCTCAGAATATGTATCTGTCAGACCGCGCGGCAAGGATCGCAGCTGTTCGGGCGTGAGCATTATCACTCACCCCCGAAAACCGTCGTCATCTCCGGCAGCATTTCACGCGCCTTGTCGAGCGGCACGCCGAAGTACCATGCATTGAACTCCTCGGGCTTGAGCAGCCCCGCCTGAACCATCTGTAAACGGCGGTTGAACTCCGTTCCGGTGTCCTCAAACACGCTGTCACCGAACTCAATCGCGCACTCGCCGTCCTCGCAGTCAATGCCGTAGAACCGCGCAAGCGTTGTGATTATCCTGCTCAATGCCTCAAGGACGGGGCGAAGCTGCCGCTGTATCTGGCAGACGGTGTTGTAGGTAGTTCTGTCCTCGGAGAGCACCTGCGTTGCGGTCACCAAGCCCTTTTGAGTGTCGAAAGAGAACGTCCCGCTTGACACGCCGATCTGAACCTCATACAGCCGCAGCTCGCTGTTGATCTGCGCCCTGTGCGCTTCCTCGCGTATCTGCGGCGCATAAACCATGACCTGCTGCTCGATAGCGCTTTTGCCGTCGCCGTCGATCCTGACGAAATAGTCGTCGGGAATGCCCGCGTTACGGCGCATGACCGTTTCATCGGCGAACACCTTTGCGCTCATCTTGCGGAACTCTGCGAGATATTCGCTGTGCGCCGCGTCAATGTTATGCAGCGTTTTCATGCTGTTCGCGAATATGGAAACAGGCAGCTCGCTGTCGAGGTCTATGTTGTTGGCATACGGTGTGCGGAAAGTTGCTATCATCGGAATGTCCGATTCTATCTGTCCCTCGGGCTGCAGCATAGCCCAGCGCGGTATCTCGCTGAGCTCCACCGTGCGGCGGGTTCCGTAAATAACTGCGCTGTTGCGGACGGTGTGAACGCCGCCGCTGAAAATGTGGTGCTCGCGCCGCTCGTAGACCTTGCCCTTGTAGCGGATACGCTCATAGAAAACGCCCTCGGTGACGCGCCCGTTCTCGTCCAGCGCTATCGGGAGGAAATCCCGCGATGTTCCCACATCAAAAAATATGTCGCCCGTCTGACCTATGTAGGGCTTTATGACGGTGTAGCCGCCGACAAGCGTTTTCTGCGTGATCACGTCCAGACAGGGAAGCTGTATTCAAACGCGTCGAGCGTATCAATATCCGATGTTCCGTTAGAGCTGAAAGGTGGACAAGATACTATGTGCGGTTATTAGCAGCACTCTCTTTATGCACTACTTCAATCTTTCCAACTTGGCATAAACGACGAACATATTGAGGCGTACAACCTTTTACATCTGCGACTTCCGCAGTTGATAAATACGTCAAAAAATCTCTCCTTCCTGTCAGAATTTTATTTAACAAAAGCGGGGCGCTCCGATATACTATAGTCAGAGCCTTTTTCCAAGTCGCATTCCGGTGCGTCTTGTATGTCATGCAGGAGCGATTGTGCTGTAGCAATGAGCTGTCGCTTCTGCAG
Source organism: Oscillospiraceae bacterium (assembly GCA_051882615.1). Taxonomy (GTDB): domain Bacteria; phylum Bacillota; class Clostridia; order Oscillospirales; family Ruminococcaceae; genus CAG-115. The sequence continues at coordinate 3,755 of JBJESC010000030.1, read as the reverse complement.
GGGCTCTATTTTTGTGCCCCGACGCCGGAAATGTTCGAATACAATTCCAAGAACCACGCTACCAAAAGGTCACGGGTCACGCTGTCAAATTCCTGTTTGGTCATATCTTCACCTTCTTTCCGACCTGCCATCATCGGCGCGGGTAGGTCATTTCCCGCGGACAGGCAGCCCCTTTCGGGGTTGTCTGTTTCGGCTTTACTTTATTTTGCTTGCTAATTTACAGTGTTCTGCAACCAGTTCGACAACCAGAGCAGCAGCGCAGTCGATTGCCTTCCTATCATTTCATCGACGGAGCAGCGGAAGAGATCCGCAGTCGCTACGACTATCCGCATAGGCGGTATTTTGCAGCCTGTTTCGTAGCTGCTTATCAGCTGCTTGCCAACTCCGAGCCTTTTTGCGACATCTTCCTGCGTCAGACCTTTGCTTTCGCGCTTCACGCGCAGGATCTTACCAAATTCCATAAATAAGCCCTCCTTGCTGTTGATTTTTCTTTGTCTTTGTGATACAATGTAGTTGGATTACTATGCCTTTCGTGTCCCCTGCGGGGGATTAAGTATATGTCAAGTGTTTTTTGTACAAAAGTACGACTTTTTCTAACTTTATGAATTATTAACAAGTTAGGAGGATTATTTTTTTATTTCAGATAGAATAGTATCACTGCCCGGGAATACTGACCAAAAACAATTGACTGATTATTTGGGTCTGAAAGCAGCGTTTACTGAATGGAAAAGCGACAAGAGCAATTCGTACCTTAATTATTTAATGGCAATTGCTGATTTTTTTCATGTATCATTAGACTACTTAGCATATGGCAAAGGAACTCCCAGCCAGTTTACAGAAGAACAATCTAATCTCTTATCTAATTTTGATCAATTAAAACCCGATGATAATATAAGAGTTATGGAACGCGCTGAAGCCCTTGCCGGACTGGCTGCCGAACGAGCAGCAGAACAGCAAAAATAAAATCTTTCCCCATCTATGATCATTGCAGAGCGGCGTGATAATACGGGGAAATATCTGCAATTTACACCTAAATCCGAAAACGATCCGGACGATATAGAAAGGTTCTATGTTGATATATACAGCCTGCCTGCCAGTGCCGGAACAGGTGTTTATCTTGATGATAGTCGCACGGAACCGCTTCAAATCGTTCACACGGATATCGCTGAACGGGCAAATTATGCCGTCCGTGTTTCCGGCGACAGCATGATACCGGATTATAACGACAGCGACATAGTGCTTGTGGAAACCTGTCCGTCGGTCGAGATAGGCGAAATAGGCATCTTTTTAGTTGACGGTGAAGGCTACATAAAAAAGTACGGCGGCGACAAATTGATATCCTTGAACCCAAAATATCCGGACATTTCACTTCGTAATGTTGAGTATGCTTACTGCCGAGGGCGCGTCCTCGGTATAGCGGATCCTATAAAGTAAAAATTGAGCGGCATTTCACTTTGGAATGCCGCTCATTCGTTGTAGATTTTAAAAAGTATAAAAAATTGCACAAAATAATAAATCTTATTACTATTTTATACCGCATTTTGCTTGTCAAGAAACTAGTTTCTCGATAAAGGAATATTTGTTTCTTGAGTTTCTTGCTAAAAAGAGCCATTTATTCAATTATTTATCATCTACCTTTTTAGCACAAACTCTTGACAAATCGCGCTATAAAGCCATTTTAACGCTCTTTAACGCTCTATAAAACGCCGCGTTAAAATTGCACTTGCGCTCACGAATGTTCCTTTAAAACGCAAAAAGCGCGCCGTTTTCATTTGACAAACGTCGGCGCGCTCCTTTTATTCTTTTCACACTTTTTACGCCAATAAAACGGCTCTGTAAAGCCATTTTAAGGTGTTTTTTCGCTTTTTCAAGCCTTTTTTGCCCTTATTTTATTTTTCGCATTCTACTTGTCAAATAACACAGGCGGGGCGCGACGAAACCATAGGCGGCAACAGAAAACCGGTCATAATTTCAACTCACACGCCCCAAGCGGGGCGCGACAATATAGCGCTAGTACATCATGTTTGCCATAACATTTCAACTCACACGCCCCAAGCGGGGCGCGACTTTACAAAGTTTCAGAAAATAAGCCGCTAACACATATTTCAACTCACACGCCCCAAGCGGGGCGCGACGCTGTTTACGCAAATCAGATCTACAAGCAGACGATTTCAACTCACACGCCCCAAGCGGGGCGCGACGCAGGCAGCATGAAAGGGGTGAATAATATGCGTAATTTCAACTCACACGCCCCAAGCGGGGCGCGACCAACAGCCGTATCCGCATGGACAAGCTGATTTGCATTTCAACTCACACGCCCCAAGCGGGGCGCGACCTTGACCTGCTTGACCCTATCCTCGACGTCGTTATTTCAACTCACACGCCCCAAGCGGGGCGCGACGTATATGCCTCTCGACCCTGTAAGTTATGTGATAAATTTCAACTCACACGCCCCAAGCGGGGCGCGACGCTGTCGGAGCATACCTCGCGCACTGTTTTAAGAATTTCAACTCACACGCCCCAAGCGGGGCGCGACGAACTGCATGGAGAGCAGACGAGCCAATGCCGCCAATTTCAACTCACACGCCCCAAGCGGGGCGCGACTCTTCGGCGCGGTATGCCTGTTCTCGCTAATTTCATTTCAACTCACACGCCCCAAGCGGGGCGCGACCGATGATGATTCTGAACCTCTATTCGATATAGATATTTCAACTCACACGCCCCAAGCGGGGCGCGACTGTTGGAGGGATATTCGGGATATAACAGGGAGATATTTCAACTCACACGCCCCAAGCGGGGCGCGACAGCGCGGCGTTCTGCCAGCTCGCAATTACCTTTGTATTTCAACTCACACGCCCCAAGCGGGGCGCGACGCCCAATTTGCCGCCCTCCTTTCCGCTGTTAAAATTTCAACTCACACGCCCCAAGCGGGGCGCGACATAGTCAAGATAGAACGGCAGCTCCTCGTTGATATTTCAACTCACACGCCCCAAGCGGGGCGCGACAGCGGACAGACCCTCGGCGGTACATATTCCAAAAATTTCAACTCACACGCCCCAAGCGGGGCGCGACGTATTCCCATTTTGTAATGTTTGGGATACCTCCATTTCAACTCACACGCCCCAAGCGGGGCGCGACACAAGCCTACTGTCAACGAGGACGGCAGCATTGAAATTTCAACTCACACGCCCCAAGCGGGGCGCGACGCATTTCATCGGCAAACTCGGCGGCTAGGTCGTCATTTCAACTCACACGCCCCAAGCGGGGCGCGACGGTCGCTGCGCTCCGTTAATGAAGAGCACGATAATTTCAACTCACACGCCCCAAGCGGGGCGCGACTACGAAATTTATTGAATATCTGCAACGCAGGAGGAATTTCAACTCACACGCCCCAAGCGGGGCGCGACAGAGTTCATCTTAAGGCTTGCCTCGTCGATAATATTTCAACTCACACGCCCCAAGCGGGGCGCGACGAGTATTAAATCTTTACAGAAAACTTTATCTTGAATTTCAACTCACACGCCCCAAGCGGGGCGCGACACTATGCATGAGAAGAACTTAAAGGCGCTTTTCATTTCAACTCACACGCCCCAAGCGGGGCGCGACCTGAATTTCTTCCTGCTTTGCGACGATACGGCTTTCATTTCAACTCACACGCCCCAAGCGGGGCGCGACTCGTGACTACCTTTACTGAGTCATCGAGGATGGAATTTCAACTCACACGCCCCAAGCCGGGCGCGACCCGCCGTGAAAAA
>JBJESC010000029.1:0-5613 GCA_051882615.1 Oscillospiraceae bacterium | reverse complement strand
ATAACGCCGATGGGGTAGCAATGCACCTCAACCAGCGGGTCAATCGGCTCGTTGCAGAGAATAAGCACGTCCAGCGGGTCGCCGTCGTCGGCGAGAGTGCGCGGGATAAAGCCATAGTTCGCGGGATAGTGCGTTGAGGTGTAGAGTATTCTGTCCAGAATAATCAGTCCCGTCTGCTTGTCCAGCTCGTACTTCTTCTTGCTTCCCTTTTCAATCTCGACTATTGCGATAAAGTCGTCGGGGGTAATGCGCGCGGGGTTAATGTCGTGCCATATATTCATAGTATGTCTCCTTTTCTGTATCTTAAGGCAATACCGCACAATTATTGTCGTGTGATTGCGCCAGCAGATTTTTCGTCAGATTGTACAAATTGAGCGCAGGCAGGCTGGCGCCTGTCAAGCGAAATTTGTGCAAGATGGCGGAAAAGATGCAAGCAAGCGCACGGCAAAGGCGACAGCCGGTAATTGTGCGGTGTTGCCTTAATTCCATCTATCAATATAACACAAAACCCCGCGTTTGTCAAGCCCGAAGCACTCACGAAAAAGCGGGATTTGCATAGAATAAAGCAGGAAGATAAACCGACCGAAAGGAGCGCCTATGGAAATCCTCTTTCTTGGCGGAGACAAGCGAATGGCTTATGCCGCCGACTTTCTTTCCGCTTACGGATACGAAATTCGCCGTGGGGAGGACGCGGGCGGCTCCCGTTTTCCCGTTATTGTGCTCCCTGTGCCGCTGACGAAGAACGGCGAGGACGTATTCTCGCCGCTCTCCTCCGCTCCGCTCCCGTTGGAGCAGGTTGCGGAGTACGCCGAGCCAAACGCGCTTATCCTCGCGGGGGGCGAATGTCCTCGGCTCCGCGAGGTCTGCGCGGAGCATACGCTCGTCAACTACTTCGCCGAGGAGAGTTTAACGCTCCGCAACGCCGCGCTCACGGCGGAAGCCGCCGTGGCTCGGCTCGTGCAGAGCTCCGACTGTGCGCTGCTCGGCTCTCGGGCGCTGATTGTGGGCTACGGGCGGATTGCGCGGGAGCTGGCGGCGCGGCTGTCCGCGTTCGGATGCGAGTGCGTAATCGCCGCTCGCCGCCTCGAAGCCCGCACGGAAGCCGAACTGCGCGGCTTTCGCTCCGTATCCGCGGAGGAGCTTCCCTCGCTTGTCTCGGAGTTCCCGTTTATCGTCAACACCGCGCCCGCGCCGCTGTTCTCGGAGGACGACTTCTCGTGTATGCGGGAGGACTGCGTATTTCTGGAGCTTGCCTCGCTCCCCCCTCGTGAGGAACGGCGCGTTCGGTATATCCACGCTGCGGGACTGCCGGGGAAATTCTCCCCGAAAACGGCGGGACGGTTTATCGCGGAGGAGCTTCTGCGGTTTCTCCGATAATACATTATGAAAGGACAGAACTTATGAGCGAGATAGAAAAACTCAACGGACTGCGCGTGGGATATGCGCTCTGCGGCTCGTTCTGTACGTTTGCGAGGTCTTTGGAAACCGTTGAAACGCTCCGTAATCTGGGAGCTGATATAACCGCCATTATGTCGTATAACGCCTACGAGCTTGACACGCGTTTCGGCTCAGCCGAGCAGCACCGCCGCCGACTGATTTCCCTCACGGGGAAGCCGATTATTCACGAAATCACGGAAGCCGAGCCAATCGGCCCTAAACAGCTTTTCGACATACTCGTTGTCGCGCCCTGCACGGGCAATACCCTGGCTAAACTGGCGCTTGGGGTAATAGACACGCCTGTGTGTATGGCTGTGAAGAGCCACCTGCGCGGGCAGCGCCCTGTTGTCCTCGCGGTTTCGACCAATGACGGGCTGTCGGCGGCGGCGAAGAACATCGGCTCTCTGCTGAACCTCAAGCACTTCTACTTCGTGCCGTTCCGACAGGACGACTGCGAGAAAAAGCCGTTCTCCCTTGCGGCGGACTTCTCGCTTATTCCCGATACCATTCTCTCGGCTATGGAGGAACGTCAAATTCAGCCAATCCTCAGATAACCAGAAGCCACCAGATACGAGGAACGCTTTCAGCGGCTAGGCTTTGTGCCTGCCGCTGAAGCGTTTTCTGCGAAGCAGATAATGCGGTGACAGAAGTAGATGGCGGCTTCTAATAAAAATCCCCCCGCGCTATTGCACGGGGGGCAAACTATTTAGTTTAGTGTGTTACTATTCGGAAAAATTACTTTCTCTTCTTAGCAACGATTACGCCTGCAGCTGCGAGAACTGCGGGAACAACTGCGAGTGCAACACCTGTGGGAGGGTTGGTCTGTCCGCCGTTGCCGCCCTCAGAAGAATCGGGCTTGGAATCAGAAGAAGTGTCGGAAGTAGAAGCGCCCTTAACCTCAACAGTGAGAGCCTCTGCGGGGAGCTTTGCAGCTTCCTTTTCAGAAGTACCCTTGATGAAGAAAGAAATCTTCTCGCCTGCAGCAGCAGTTACAACAGCCTTAATCTCGCAAACGGTCTCGCCTGCGGTTGCAAGGTTGCCGGTAAGGCAGCCCTGAGCGATCATACCAACAGCGGGATCAAAGGAGCTGTCGTTGTTTACCATTGCGTTAGCGTTGGACTTAACAGACTTAACCTCAAGACCGGAAGTCTCGATTACGCCCTGGAAGTTCTTAACGTCGCCGGTAGCCTTAACTACGATAGTAATTTCGGAACCCTTGGTAACCTCACCGGTTACATCGTATGCCATAACAGCATCAGCGCTTGCAGAAACAGCTACGATAGCGCAAACTGCAGAAGCGATGCCCAAAGAAATAATCTTCTTCATATTATTTTCCTCCATATTTTTAATTTTGATAAATCATGCGGAGCGGTTTGTGCCCTTGGGCTGCCGCCCCGCACGGATTTATTATGACCGAATTTTGTCGGGTTTATAACCCAACGTTTTCAGAACGAACGATTAGCCAAGAATAACAGTATTAAAGAACAATGTAAGGTCATCCATATCAACAATCTTGTCGTTGTTGAAGTCGAGCTTAGCATCGTAAACCTGCTTCAATACGAAGTTATCGAACATGAACTGCAGATCGTCCATATCGGGGTTGCCGCCGCTGTTGTCGAGGTCGTAACCCTTGTCAGAGTCGCCCTTAGCTGCTTCAGCAACAGCCTTAACGAGAGCCTCGTAAGATGCAACAAGGTTCTCTTCCTTTGTGCTCTGATCGTTAGCAACCTCATCATCGGTCTTCAGACGGTTTACGCCCTGGAATACGCGCTCATCATCGAATGCAACGTTTGTAGCAGCAAGGATGTCGCCTGATACATCAGAAACCTCAATTACGGAGAGGTCGTATGCGCACTGCTCAACAGCCTTTGCAAGAGCGTCGCCGGAGAGGTCACCCTTTTCAAGAGCGATTGCAGCGTCTGCAAGGTCATTCTTAACCTTCTCAAAGCTGTACTTGAAGTCATTGTACCAGTTGTTAAGCACCTTGTAGTCCTTCTCGAGTTCCTTGTACATCAACTCAACGGTAACTTCATTCAATACATCATCATCGGTTGTATCTGTAGAACCAGTGGTATCAGTACGCTTTGCAGCTGCATTAAACTCCTCCAGAAGTTCGGTATCCTTCAACTCATCGCCGTCCTTGTAACCGGTTGTAGCCTTAGCAACCTTGATGAAGGTGTTAGCAGCCTGACGTGCTTCAACAACATCTGCATAAGGAGTGGAGAAGAGCTCAGCGTCACCTGTCTCGTCGCAGAGTGTGTAAGCGTCCTGAACGAGCTTCTCGAGCATCTTGAGGGTGTAAGTAGTACCAGCAACGGGAACGGGATACTTGTCCTCGAGAGCGTAAGCGAGCTGTCTCCAGATGAGAGTCCACTCAGCTGTACCGCCGGTTACCTTTGTGAAAGTCTTACCGTCTGCAAGACCCTCAGCGCCGTTGATACCCATGATTGCCTCTGCAGCAGTTGTGTTTGCACTTGTGCCTGTGAATACGGTATTGAGGTAAATAGTGTACTGTGCAAGTGCTTTAGCAAGACTCTTATCCACATCACTAGTAGCGTTAGGCGTGAGAGCGTTTGCAGCATCGTAAGCTGCATCGTTTGCTACGAGTTCTTCATACAGAGCGTTGTGGGCAGTCACTACATCCGCATCTCCATTGCCGGCATCTAACTTCTTAATCTTGTAAATAGTTACATCGCCAGTGCCAGCTACAGCGTCAAATACTGTTGTATCGGTGCCTTCCTTTTCATAGTCAGAAGAGAACGCAGCTTCCTTTACCCAAGCAGTACCGTCACCAGACATCTTCTGAATGGATGCCTTAAGAGCTGCCTCAGCCGCAGCAATCAATGCATCCTTGTCGGCTTGAGTAATCGGATTTTCAAATCCGATGTACTGAAGAATATCGGTGTTCTTAGCAATTCTCTGGTAGGTCAAAGATTCATCGCCGCTAATAGCAGTAACTGCGGCATCCTTAGTTGCGTAGAAGTCAGTGTCTTCATCAAGTTCACCGGGAACAGCGTCAATCAGACCGGTTGCCTTAACCTTTACTATGTAGAACTCCTTATCAGCAACAAGCTTGTGTGTGCTCTTGGTGTATGTGAAGGTAACATCCTCAATCTCGGCGCTGTTGGCAGCGATGTCGATTGTAGCCTTAGCGTCAGCAGTGCCATCAAAGCCGGAAATCAGCTGCTTAATATCATCAGAGTTGAAGGACTCAACAAGCTGGTTGTGATACTTGGTCAACAGAGTTGCACAAGCACCCTTGCTGCCGCTTCTGTAGGAGTCAGGAGTCCAGCTCTTGTAAACCTCAACAGCCTCAACTGCAGCGTCGTAAGCTGCCTTGATAGTAGTATCGGTAGTAGAAACAACGCCCTTCAGTGCTGCGAAGTCGTCGCCAACCTTCTTGATGTCAGTCTTGAGGTCGGCAGTTCTGCCGTCCCAATCAGCACCAATCAGCTCGGAAGTAAAGGTGAGGGTGCTCCACTTGCCTTTCTCGAGGTACTTGAATGTACCCTCAGAAGTGCCATATACCATATTTCTGAGGTCAGCAGCGGTAACAACAGCCTTCTTATCAGCAATCTTTGCAGCCTCTTTGTCATCAGCCTCGCCGGTCTTGGGAGTAGCAGAGATAGTACCGCGTCTCCAGGACTCGTAGTTTCTCATAGAGAGCTCGAGCTGCTCGTAGTTAGCAAGAGCGGTTCTGAAGTCGGACTTGGTGATAGCGGTGAGCTTCTTAAGAGCGCCTGCAGCTTCTTCGAGTTCAACGTAAGCGTCGGTGATTCCACCATCGTCGCCGGAATCGATGTAACGGTCAGCCTGCTCAAATGCCTCTCTGAAGGACTCGAATGTCTTCTCGGTGTAGATATTATCGTTCAGCTCTTCGTTGAGAATGTTGTTGGTGTCATATACACCCTGCCAATCCTTAACAAGTGCCTTGAGCTCGTCGTTGGACCAATCCTTGAGCTTAGCCTTAACAGCCTTTACCATTGCGTATGCAGCTGCATAGTCCTTGGAAGTAGCGTTAGTGTCGCCAAGAACAACCTTAGCGTGGTCAACAGCAGCAGTGAGATTTGCGGGCTGAGTCTTGCCGTACTTGTCAAGGTTGTCGTTCAGGAAATCCTCAAGACTGTCAATGTACTTCTGAAGGTCAGCCTTTGTCGTTACTGCCTCGCCGAAATC
>JBJESC010000028.1:0-5620 GCA_051882615.1 Oscillospiraceae bacterium | reverse complement strand
TATGTGCGATTAGTGCGGTACTTGTTTATAACTTACTGGAAAACCACGTTAGTTCGCCCCTGAGCGTCTTGTTTTCAACATTTTTGGGTGCAATTATTTATGTAATTTCACTAATTTTGGATTGGTATTTTGGTACAAGTGGCATAATATCGCAGAAAATCACAAAAAAAAAGCAAAAACCTCTTGAAAAAAGCCGTTAAATGGGGTAATATATTAAACGTAGCATTCATTTTGAAAGGTGTGTGGAAGTGTTGACAGGGGGTAGCCTTAGTAAAGAAAATCTGGTTGGCTCCGAAGAAAATAATTGTAATCCAGAAATTGATGGGTTTCAATTTAAAAGTCGATACACCATTGATGACCTTTTGCTTATTATGAAGATACTCCGCTCGGAGAATGGGTGTCCTTGGGATAAGGTTCAAACGCATGAATCCATACGTACGGATCTGATTGAGGAAGCTTACGAGGTATGCGAGGGCATTGACTGCAATAGTCCCGAAATGCTTCGTGAGGAATTGGGCGATTTGCTGATGCAGGTTGTGTTCCATTCTCAGATTGAAAACGAGGCAGGAAATTTTGAATTCAGCGATGTGTGCAACGACATTTGCCAGAAGCTGGTTTACAGACATCCTCACGTCTTTGGCAACGTTACGGCAGAAACCGAAGATGAAGTTCTTAAAAACTGGGATGCTCTGAAGAAAGCCGGAAAAAATCAGGAAACATATACGGAAACCTTGGAAAGTGTTCCAAAGACCTTCCCTGCCCTTTTACGAGGGGAAAAGATCTGCAGGCGCGCAGAAAGAGCGGGGTTTCCCATTAATGACGCTAAGACCTGTATAGATACAATCAGAAAAGGTCTTGATTTGTTAAGCGATGTTTCCATTGATAGTACACAATCTCAACAAATACTCGGGCAGCTTTTATTGAATTTCTGCAACCTGAACAGAATTTATAAGAATGATGGGGAAAAATCCTTAACATATTCTACCAATCGTTTTATAAAATTGTTCGGCGGGTTTGAAAGCGAGATAATTGAAAAGGGTTACTCGTTAGACAAGCTTAAAGAAGAGGATTTTCAGATAATTGCTGATAAAATTTTTGGATTCACTGACGACAAAGATAAGGATGAATCCTGACCTAATTAAGATTTTAACGGCGATCGGACCGTTAGATAATATATTTTGGAGGTTTTAACAACTATGACAAAGGCAGAATTAATCGCAGCAGTAGCAGAGAAGTCTGAGCTTACCAAGAAGCAGTCTGAGGCTGCAGTAAAGGCAGTTATCGATACTATTACTGATACTCTTGCTAAGGGTGAGTCCATTCAGCTCGTAGGCTTTGGTACTTTCGAGGTTCGTGAGCGCGCAGCAAGAACCGGTATCAATCCCCGCACCAAGAAGAAGATTCAGATTGCAGCTACAAAGGTTCCTGCATTCAAGGCTGGTAGAGCTCTCAAGGACTCTGTAAGCAAGTAATTCTTCGAATTGCTGTTTTGTTACTAAAGCGACGGGGTTTCTCGTCGCTTTTTTGTAATGTGTAATGTCCATAAGGAGAATTTATGAGATTAGACAAATATCTGAAAGTATCCAGACTAATTAAGCGGAGAACCGTTGCTAATGAGGCGTGTGATGCAGAAAAGGTTCTCGTAAACGGCAAACCCGCGCGAGCTTCATACGAAGTTAAGATGAATGATATTATCGAAATCATTATCGGAAAGCCTCTTAAGGTTCGCGTCCTTGAGATTAAGGAAACAGTAAAAAAAGACGATGCGGCTGCTATGTATGAAGTTGTTTAATAAGAAAGACATAATCCCCTGCCCTTTGGAATATAATCTAGGGACAGGGGGTATTTTATATGCAGAAGAATTTGGTTTCCGTTGCTCATAACGTAATAATTGAGAGCAGAAAAACGATAAGGGTTTCAGGCGTTAACGATATAGACAGTTTGACGGAGAGCAGAGCTATCCTAAGCACGGTTATGGGAGAGATAGTAGTTAAGGGAGAGGACCTGCACGTTGTTTCCTTGAATGAAGAGAACGGCGATTTAATTATGAGCGGGAAAATCAATTCCTTGACCTACAGCAATAACAGTATCCTTGATGGTCCGATAAAAAAACTGTTCAGGTAATATGGGAGAAGCAAGATGTACATATCAATTCCGGATTGCTTTATAATTTCAATGTTTGTTGGATTATGTTCAGGTTTGATTTATGAGGTTCTCAGAGTAATCAGACTGCTCTTCCCTTTTAAAATTTGCGTATTCTTATGCGACGCTGCATTCTTTATAATCTCATCCAAGATAATAATGATGCTCTCGGAAGAAATGGGGAACTATGTACGCTTGTATACGGTTCTTGGATTTGGTGCCGGTGTTTTTACCTATATTGTTACGATCGGAAGAGTGCTTAATCGCGCTGAAAATGCTGTTTCTAATGCGTGGAGAAAAGCATTGTCCATGGTATTCAACGCTCTTTCAAAGTTATTTAGTTCCGTTTTTGGCACTATTTCACACAAAATCAAATGGATATTTAGCCAAATCGCTGAATATCGCAATGAAAAGAAAAAAATGCCTTTCTATGACTTGAAATCAGATAATGAAATAGTGTATAATAATAAGAGATTAGAAAAAATTGGGGGAAAGACAGAAGCCATCAAGGCGACTGTCCGCAGAAATATATGAAGACAAATAAAAAACACGGTTTTGTGCGGATTTTGACTGCAATGGCGTTATCCGTTTTGGCTGTTTTTGTTGTATATTCTATCATCAATGACAGCATTGATATACGCGAAAGTCAGAAAAAATATGAGGAACTAAAAAAACAAACAGAGTCTGTGGAAGAGCAGAATGAGCAAATTCAGACTTATCTTGAGGATGACGCCTATCTTGATAAATATATCGAGGACATGGCTCGTGATAAGTTTGGTTTTGCAAATTCAGACGAGAGAATTTACTATGTCATCCCTGCATCTGTGGAATAATCACAACAGCCTCATTGCGAGGCTGTTTTTATGTTAAAGGATGTGTATTATGAGATTTTTTACAAAAGCATTGAAAGCAATTTTCAACAGAACTACAATATGTATTTTGGGTATAATAATCCAGGTTTCATATCTTGTTTTTATTTTTTGGACATTGGGTACAATATTCACTTATTCGTATGTCGGATTTACTGTAGCCGCTGTAATTATTTCGCTATGGATTGCAAATTCGGATATGAACCCCAGCTATAAGATTGCGTGGATTATTCCTATTCTTTGTTTTCCGATATTTGGAGTAATGTTCTATATCTTCTTCGGAAATAATGCTTCAGGAAACAGACTGCGTAAGAGAATGATTATGTACAGCCATGAGGAGCACCTGCTTCTGACGCAGAATGAGGCGATTATTGAAGAACTTAAACAAAACGAAATAGACGCGCAACGCCAAGCAAATTATCTTTATTCATACGGTGGGTATCCTATATATTCAAATACTCAAATTACCTATTTTACTTGTGGAGAAGAAAAATTTGCCGCTTTAGTTGAGGAACTTGAAAAGGCTGAACGTTTTATCTTCCTTGAATACTTCATAATTCAGGAAGGTAAAATGTGGAACACTATACTTGAAATACTTGAAAGAAAAGTAGCGCAGGGTGTAGATGTACGAGTTGTTTACGATGATATTGGTTCCCTTATGACGCTCCCCTACAAATACGACCAGAAGCTGGAGGAAAAAGGTATAAAGTGCAGGGTGTTCAATAAGTTCAAGCCTGTCTGGAGCGGAACAATGAACAACCGCGACCACAGAAAAATTCTGGTAATAGACGGTCATACCGCATTTAACGGCGGAATAAATCTTGCAGACGAATACATTAACGAATATGAGAAGCACGGACATTGGAAGGATACCGCTGTTATGCTCAAGGGCGAAGCCGTATGGAGCTTCACAGTTATGTTCCTTTCAATGTGGAACTATCTGACAGGCACTAAGGCTTCGTCATACGACCACTATATGCCCCGTCCGGAGGACATTGCGCCTTATAAGGGAACCGGTTACGTTATTCCGTTTACAGACAGTCCCCTTGACCATGAGCCTGTCGGCGAAAACGTATATATGAACATTATTAATGAGGCTCGTGACTATGTGTATATCACAACGCCTTACCTGATTATCGACAATGAAATGACAACTGCGCTTACTCTTGCTGCCAAGGGCGGAGTTGACGTGCGGATTATTACACCGCATATTGCGGACAAGTGGTTTGTCCACGCTGTTACAAGAGCACACTATAAAAAACTGATTTCGTTGGGTGTAAAAATCTATGAATATACCCCGGGCTTTATTCATGCCAAGAACTTTGTATCCGATGATAAAACAGCAGTTGTGGGAACAATTAATCTTGATTTCAGAAGCCTGTATCTCCATTTTGAGTGTGCAACGTGGATGTATAAAACAAAGTGCATTTCTGACATTAAGACAGATTATCTCAAAACTCTTGAAAAATGCGAAGAAATCACCCTGGAAAAATGTCAGAACGTAAATATTTTTGTAAAACTAATAAGATTCTTTTTAAGACTTTTTTCACCTATGATGTAATTCATTAAGCAATAGTTTTGTGCTTATTCTGAGAATAAAACCTCCTATATTTTCATAAAATTAAATGAAAATAAACCTTTGGAGGTACAAAATGACAGAATATTTGCCTGAGGGCTTTTTATTCGGAACAGCAGAAAATGATTTGCATTTAAAATCCATGCAAACACTTTTGGAGTGCAAACAGACAAGAAGAATACTTGAAGCTCCGTGTGTGGTATGCGACAGCGAGCATAACTTATTGGTGGAGTTTCCCGATAACCCTAACGTGAGAGGACTTATTCCTCGTGAGGAAGGAGCAATCGGCATTGCCGAGGGAACCACCAAGGACATTGCCCTTATTTCCCGTGTAAACAAGCCCGTCTGCTTTGTAGTAAAGGATATTTTTAACAAAGGAGAGAATACTATTGCGCTGCTCTCCCGCAAGGAAGCACAGCTGCGTGCAAGGCAGGAGTACATCTCAAAGCTGAAAATCGGAGATGTTATTCCCGCGAAAGTCACTCATCTGGAGCAATTCGGATGTTTCGTAGATATTGGGTGCGGAATACCCTCGCTTATTCCGATTGACCTTATCTCCGTGTCAAGAATATCTCATCCGTCCGACAGATTTTATGTCGGTCAGGAAATCCGCGCAGTAGTCAAGAGTTTTGACGACGACCGAATATGCCTTACCCACAAAGAATTATTAGGCAGTTGGGAAGAAAACGCCTCCCTTTTCAGACAGGGAGAAACGGTTACGGGCATTGTCCGCTCAATTGAGGATTATGGAATTTTTGTGGAGCTTGCTCCAAATCTTGCCGGGCTTGCCGAGCCGCGCGGCGATATTTGCGTCAACGACCACGCGTCCGTCTACATAAAGTCGATTATTCCCGAGAAAATGAAAATAAAGCTCATCATTGTGAACACCTCAGATAAGACATATCACAACAATGAGCTGAATTATTTCATATCTTCCGGTCATATCGACCGCTGGACGTACTCGACTAACAGTTCTGCAAAGCATATTGAAACAGTATTTGATGAGTAATTTACTGCTTCTTTATCTTGTCCC
>JBJESC010000027.1:0-5624 GCA_051882615.1 Oscillospiraceae bacterium | reverse complement strand
CCTAGTCGTGGGGCGCGTTCCTAGCATCTGAGGGCTTCTCGCCAGCCTGTTTTTGAACTTTTTCGACAAGCTGCCGCCGCTTGCGAAAAAGCGGCGGATTTGTCTGTGGGGGCGGTAATTGACAACCCGATTGAAATGTGATATACTGAAATAGAGTGCCAAAGGGTTTGGCATCGGGTAGGGTAATGGAGAATTCTTTGAACGGAATTGTTAAATTCATCAAATCAACCGAATGTAAGGTAACGCTGCGCTATGCCTGTTTCTGGGCGGCGTTTGCCCTGTGCTTTGCCGTGATGTTCGCTATTCTGTTTGTGGCTGTAATCGGAGTAACGTTCGGGGTGATTATGACGACATTCGGAACGGCGGTGCTCTTGTTTCACGCCGACTTTATAATAAGCGGAATTGCGCCGGAGATAATGCTTTTCGGTGGTCTGACGGCTGTGTTTATTTCGGGATTTCTGGGTATGCTTGCGGTGAAGCTGGGATATATAGTATCACGTTTTTTCCTTAGAACAAGGAGAGGCTGTGAAAAGCTCAGAGAACGGGAGGAGTACTCCGAGGAGAACACCGAAAGCTCCGAAGAATCGGAAAATGAAAGCGAACTTGAAGAGGAATAATTGATGGAAAAGACGGTAAACCGACTGTTGGTTTTCTTCCTGCTGGGAGCAATCGTGTTTGGCGCTTTGATGTATAAATTCAGGAATGCAGAGCACGACAGCCTTCTGGAAGAAGCGTATGTCTTTGATTTTTGCGAATATATTGAGGTGGACGTCAGCCGTATGCCTGTTATGCTTATACCGTATGACGAGCCGAATATTTCGGTGGCTTTTACGAACGATAAACCTCTTGAATTTGAAATCGGGGACAACAGTCTGACCATAACCGAAAGCAGCGATTTCGTGGTGTCGCTGTTTACGGGCAGCGAGGCGGATTTTTCGCTGTGTGTTTACCTGCCAAGAAAGTCGTATCGTGAAATATCGGTATACACGGGTTCGGGAAATGTAACGGTGGGAAGAGTTGACGCACAGTCTATCACTGCCGGCACGGAAAGCGGAAATATCCTTTTTGAGGACTGCATTTCGAGACTTAATTTGTCAACAATAAGCGGTAAAATAGACGTGGATTTTGAGTTTATTGCGGACGGAACAGAGATAACTTCCAGAACAGGAGATGTCGCGCTGTCCGTTCTTCCCAACAGCAAATTCAGCGTGGATTTTGACACGAAGACTGGAACCTGCGAATGCGAGCTGAGCGCCAATGCGCCCGGGGGAAGCTTCGACTACACGTTTAACGGCGGTGGAAAGCGCGTTGGCGCGTATGTCGAGCAGGGCGTTCTGGCTATTCGTGAAAGAAGATAATTCGATAGGAAAGGTGAACAGATGAAACGGGTATTAAGCAGCATGTGGGGATTTATCGTTCGTCATAAAGCGTATTTTTTGGCGGCGCTTATTCCTGCGGCGATTTTGTTTGCGGCGTATATTGTGTTCGGGGTGTATCCGTTCGGGGAGCGTTCGGTTCTCGCACTTGACCTTAACGCGCAGTACGTCAGCTATTTTGAATATATGTATGACGTGTTTGCGGGCAGGGAGAGCATTTTTTACAGCTGGAGCAGGTCGTTTTCGGGTGAGTTTTTCGGGCTGTTCGCTTATTATCTCGCAAGCCCGTTTAATTTCATTGTGTGGGCGTTCCCGAGGGAGATGATTACCGAGGGACTGCTTGTGATGATTCTTGCGAAAGCGTCCGCGTCGGGGCTGAGTATGGCGTTTCTGCTGAAAAAGAAGCGCGGCTTTTCCGACCTTACGGCTGTGCTGTTTTCCGTTATGTACGCGCTGTCGGGTTATTTTACGGCACATTCGATAAATCCGATGTGGCTGGACGGTATGATTGCGCTTCCGTTGGTCATAATCGGGGTGGAACTCGCTTGTGACAAACGGAAAATTCTGCCGTATGTTATCCCGCTTCTGTATATTTTCTACGCTAACTACTATATCGGATATATGGTGGGGATTTTCTCGGCGCTTTATTTCCTGTATTATATGATTTCGGGAAGGACCTCGGCGAAAACGTGGATTGAAAGGGCAAAAGCGACTGCTGCATACGGCTTTTCTTCGGTTTCGGCTATACTGATGAGCTGCCCGCTTATTCTCCCCGTGTTCAAATCGCTTCAGCTCGGAAAGATGTCGGGTGCGAAGCCCGATTATACTCTTCACGAGAATTTCAATTTTGCGGATATGCTGCTGAAGCTGTTCCCCGCGACCTACGATACCATTCGCCCCGAGGGAATGCCGATGATTTACTGCGGCACGCTTACTTTGATTTTTGCGGTGATTTACTTTGCGGTGGGGAAATCCTCGCTCCGCTCGAGAATTTCAGCAGGCTTTCTGCTGGGAATACTCGCCGTTTCGATGTTCGTAAAGCCTGTGGATATGATGTGGCACGGCGGGCAAGTTCCCGTTTGGATGCCGTACAGATACTGCTTCTGTGCGATGTTCCTGCTGGTGGATTTCGGCGCGGAGGCGTTCGAGGAGCGCAGCAGTATCCGCACGAAGACGCTGGGCGCGGTGTTCGCGGCGCTGTTGGCGCTGCTTGTTTTCTGCGACTACTCAAGCGAAAAAGAGCTGATTGTGCTTATTCCGATTATCTGTCTGGGACTTATTACCGCTGTGTGCGCGGCGGAGAAATTATCCGAAAAAAACAGTATAGCAAGCGTGGTGTCGTCTTCCGTGCTGGTGCTGTTTGTGTTTGCGGAGCTGTTTGTCAATGCGGAGGTTACGTTCAAGAGAGCGCACAAGGACATCTACTATTCATCGCGCGAGTCGTATGCGGGAGATATTCCGAAAACACGCGCTGTGGTTGACAAGCTGCGCGAAGCGGACAGCGGATTTTACCGAACAGAAAAGACCTACCACCGCACGGTAAACGACCCGCTCAGCACGGGAATGTACGGCGTATCTCACAGCACCTCCACCTACAACAAAAAAGTGATTGCCCTTATGAAGAAGCTGGGCTACGGCGCACGAGAGCACTACTCGCGCTATGACGGAGCAACCCTGCTGACTGACGATATTTTCGGAATTAAGTATGTGCTTGCGAAAAACGATGTAACCGTTCCGTATGATAATCGAGTTATGACGGAGGGCATTATCTCCGCTTTCAAGAACGACGACGCTCTGCCGATTGCATATCTTGCCGACCTTGATATTGTAGGCTCGCACCCCGACGGCTACTCACCGTTTGCGGCGCAGGAAACGCTGGCTAATGCGCTTACGGGCGGTATTGAGAAGTATTACTATCCGCTGATGGACTTTATTTTCGACTCGGAGAATATCAATATCGGTTCAACAACGGACAATCATACCTCCTACAAAAAGCGTATTGAAAGTGAAGACGCTTTTATCTCGTATGAAATCACGATGACGTATAACGGTGCGGCGTATATGTATCTCCCGACTAAGTACGAGCGGGAATGTGCGCTTTACCTCAACGGCGAATATCTCAAAAACTATTTTGAAAATGAAAACCACAGCATTGTATATCTCGGCAATTACAAAGAGGGCGAGACCTTTACTGTTTCCCTGAAGCTGTACAAAGACGCACTCTATATTGAGGAGCCGATGTTCTATTGCCTTGATCCTGATAGGCTTGCGCAATTCAGCCGTACTATGTCCGAGAAAAACGTGGGTACAACGCTTGTTAAAAAGAGCCCCACAAAGCTTGAGATGACGGTAAACGCCGCCGAGGACTGCGCGCTTTTCGCTTCCATTCCTCTGGAAAACGGCTGGACGGTTACTATTGACGGGGAAGAAGCGGAAATTCTCCCCGCAGTTGACGATACGTTTATGTGCGTGAGAGTTCCCGCGGGAGCTCGCGAAATTACGCTGAGCTTTGCTCCTGCGGGACTTGCTGCGGGGCTGATTATGGGTGCTGCGGGCGTGGCTATTCTGGTACTGCTGATTATTGCTGTGAGAATTATTGAAAACACCAAGACTTCCGCAACCGATTTTATTCAAGACGAGGAGCAATGATAAATCGGAAGAAATAATCGCTCGCGACAAAATAATACGGCAAGCGCAAAAGCTGCCGTATTATTTTTATAATCCCACTTGACATTTAGGGACTGACGTGGTAAAATATAGGAGTAGTGCGGATATAGTTCATCGGTAGAACTCGTGCTTCCCAAGCATGCGAGGCGGGTTCGACTCCCGTTATCCGCTCCAGCTTTATGTGACCAAATAGATATTATGCCCGCAAATGGCTTCACAGAGCCGCTTGTGGGCATAAATCTTTTCAAAATCAAGAATCACAGTCCACAGATATTTTTGACACGAAAATGGACTTGAACCCTCCCCTACAAAATTTTGAGGACGGTTTTTGTACAAAATATACAGAACGCCTGTGAGCGATTTCTCACTACTGAGAAATTACTTGCAGGTGTTTTTTTGCTCAGAGGTGTTACCAAAAAGATTTTTAGGGGATTTGAACCCTTCCAGCAACAAAATTTTTGAGGTCGAATTTATGCAAATCGCACAAAGCGCCTGTAAATTACTTCTTCAATTTATGAGAGGTAGTTTACAGGCGCTTTTTCGTTTTCCGGCGAAAAATAGGCTTGAAATAGGCTCATTCGGGATTAAATATAAGATAAGGAGGTCAAAAATGACAGAGGCAAAAATTCGAAATGGCAAGCGCAACTCAAATAATTTTTGGGTGCAAATAATAGGAGGATTAAAATGAAACTTAAATTCAGAAACAGTTTTCACAGAAAAACATTCACGGGATTTATTTCCGAGAATGTCAAAAATCCGTATTACAGCCGCAGTGAATATGTTACGGCTGTTTTTCTTTTGTCAGCGGACAAGTTTCTGTGGAGGTGCTCACAAAGCGCGTTGACGGGACATTCGGTGGATTTCGGAAACATCGATTTGACGGGGATTTCAACCGATGGCTATGCCCTGTTCAAGGCGGCAAAATCCGTTTACAACGGCAGTGCAGATATCTCTTTGAACGAATTGTGCGACATCGACCTTATCGGCGAGGATACTTTTCACACAATCTTTTCGGGTGCGCTTTTGCTGAGAAACGGCATTGGACTGCTGAATTGGGGGGCTTGATATGATAAGATTTCCAATTAGGAACGGGAATAATTCGTTGAGGTTTGATGCGCCTACGAACGAAATATTTGAACATTTGTAAACGCTCTCTGCACTATGCAAAGGGAGTTTGCTTTATGCATATTACCATTGTAATTGTAAATAAAGCATAACGGCTTTTAATGATGATAGAAAACAATGGATTATTGCCAAACAATCTGTTGTTGTGGACCTTTATATAATCGACAATTTCATAAAATCGGGCTGCTTCTTTGCTTTTTCTATTTGACATCTCTAAATCTCAAAAATGTCTTAGTGTCTATCTGTGCCCCGCAACGCTGTATGCAGACAGATTGAAAAGTGTTTTAGAGATTTTCAAAATTTTGTTGTAGTTTGCAAATGCTCTTGATTTTTATTAAAAATAGTGATAGAATAGAAAACACATAGCAAGGGGGCGGTTAAATGTCAAATTATTCGGACGATAGGTTTCTAAGAGAACTGTTCAAGTCTTACAGACAAATGATGTTCAAAATCGCT
>JBJESC010000026.1:0-5637 GCA_051882615.1 Oscillospiraceae bacterium | reverse complement strand
AAAAGATTATGGGATTACAGTTTACACCCGGAGCAGCAGCCGCTCAGGCAGCACAGCCTGAAGTAGTAACCACTGCGGAGGTTAAGGTTGACGCTGCATTTGACGCAAAGCTTGAAGAAGCAAAGAACTTCAACATTATGGTCAAGACCGATGAAATCAAGCAGCAGCTTGCTTCCTCCAAGGAGATTGACGCTCTCGTATCCACCATTAACGTCAACGATTCCTCCACAATCGTTAAGTTCGGTGCAGAGGTTGCAGACCAGATTTCTCAGGCTTCCGACCAGGTGCTCAACTCTATGAGCATTCAGCAGATTAACGACACGGGCGTTATGCTGAAGAACCTCGCTGCAATTATGGATCAGTTCGACGTCAAGGAGCTGGAGGATAAGCCCGGCTTCTTCGGCAAGCTCAAGAAGAACCTTGAAAAGATTCTCAACAAGTACGACACTATGGGCAAGGAAATCGACAAGATTTACGTTCAGCTCAAGCAGTACGAAACCGAAATCGAGCAGTCCAACCAGAAGCTGGACGCAATGTACGACGCAAACCTCGGCTACTACCAGCAGCTTGTAAAGTACATTATGGCAGGCGAGCAGGCGGTTTCGGAGCTCGACGCATTCATCGACGAGTATAAGAGAAAAGTTGAGTCCAACCCCGACGACGGCACAATCCGTATGGATTTGTCCAACCTCCAGCAGATGCGCGAAATCCTCGACCAGCGCGTAATGGACCTCAAGGTAGCGCAGAACGTTGCCCTGCAGACCGTTCCTATGCTCAAGACTATGGAGTATTCCAACCTCAACCTCGTAAGAAAGATAAACTCTGCATTTATCATCACTATGCCTGTATTCAAGCAGTCTCTCGCACAGGCTATTATGCTCAAGCGCCAGAAGATTCAGGCAGAAAGCCTCAATGCACTTGATGAAAAGACCAACGAGCTGCTCCTCAAGAACGCGCAGAACACCGTTGAGCAGTCCAAGATGGTTGCAGGAATGGCAGCGAACTCCTCCATCAAGGTTGAGACTCTCCAGCAGACATGGCAGACCATCGTTTCGGGTATCGACGAGGTTCAGGCTATTCAGGATCAGGCTCGCGCAAAGCGCAAGGAAGACGCAAAGGCTCTTGAAGCTATCAAGGAAGACTACAAGAAGCGTATGAAGGCTTAATCCGTCTGAAACAGAATACCAATCCGAAAGGGCGTTCTTTTGAGCGCCCTTTTTTGCAATTTATCGCCGTAAAACCGCAACTTGTAATTCTTTTATTGACGTTTAATTATGTTCGTGGTATAATCATAATAAGAAAATATCGGGAGGGGTTATAATTGAAAAACAATACTATTACAACGCTTCTTACTATCGCAAGCGCGGGACTATCTATTGCGGCTTTAATTTTCATCGGTATCTGTATATTCTCCGAGAACGAGGCCTCGTGGCTTCTTACCGCAGCGCTGGGCTGTGTGGCGCTGTCAAGCCTGTTCAACATTATTCGGCATTATCAGAAAAAGGATAAGTAAGGGGGCGAAACAATGAAATTCAAATCGCCTATGCTTGTAGTAACCGATATGGATAAATCGGTTGAGTTCTATAAGAGCGTACTGGGACTTCACGTCATTGCGGACTTCGGTGCGAACAAGACGCTCACGGGAGGACTTTCGCTTCAAACGCTTGAAACCTATAAGGATTTCATCGGAACAGATGATATAGAATTCGGAGCTAACAATTTTGAAATATACTTTGAAGAGGACGACTTCGGACAGTTTTGTGAAAGGCTCTCACAGTTCAAAATCAAGTACGTTCACCCCATTAAGGAGCACTCGTGGGGACAGCGCGTTGTGCGCTTCTACGACCCCGATATGAATATCATTGAGGTGGGCGAAACGCTCAAATCGGTGTGCAGACGTTATCTGGACAAAGGAATGTCCGCTGATGAAATAGCAAAGCGTATGGATGTAAAACAAAAATACGTCAATGGCTGGATAAGAGAAATCAAAGGAGTTACAAGATGAGTACATATTGTGGAGCGGATTGCTCAAAATGCGGATTTAACGGCAAATGCCGCGGCTGCTCGGAAACCTGCGGTAAGCCGTTCGGAGGAGCGTGCATAGCCGCCGAGTATATCAAAATCGGCGGTAATGATATGTTCCGCAAGTTCAAAAAGCAGATTATGTCCGAGTTTAACGACCTGAAAATAGACGGACTCCCGAAAATTACCGAGTTGTATTGTCTTTGCGGCTCGCTTGTGAATATGGAGTACACTCTCCCCAATGGAACGCGCGCCAAGTTTCTGAAAGACGAGAACATCTACCTCGGCACTCAGGCAATTTGCAAAGAGACGGGAACCTGTTTCGGGCTGGTTGCGGATATGGGCTTCCTGATGGTCTGCACATACGAAGAGGGCGGGGCAAATCCGGAACTTATCGTTTATAAGAGACGCTGATGATTAACATAACCGACAGTATCGAAGCCACAAAGCGCGGGTTTGAAGCGAGCTTCAGCGAAAGCACACTCTACAACAGGCAAACGCAGGACGCCCGCCACCTGAATATGCTGATTGAAATGCTTAACCCCAAGCCCAATGAAAGAGTACTCGATTTGGGGACAGGTTCGGGAT
The DNA here is from genome assembly GCA_051882615.1 of Oscillospiraceae bacterium. Classification (GTDB taxonomy): domain Bacteria; phylum Bacillota; class Clostridia; order Oscillospirales; family Ruminococcaceae; genus CAG-115. Next base: position 3,027 of record JBJESC010000026.1, on the reverse strand, counting down.
ATGTGGCGTTTGAAATCGCAAAACAAAGCGGCGCTCAGGTAGTCGGTCTTGACATCACGGAGAATACTCTGGAGAACAACCGTGCAAATGCCGCAGAACAAAATCTTGCAAACCTCCGCTTCGTGGCTTATGACGGAATGAACTTCCCGTTCGGGGACGGCGAGTTTGACGCGATAGTCACCCGCTACGCGCTCCACCACTTTCCCGATATATCGCACACCTTTTCCGAGATCTCAAGAGTGCTGAAAAGCAGCGGCAGACTGCTGATTTCCGACCCTACCCCCAACGAAAACGACATCTCCCGCTTCGTTGACGATTATATGAGAATGAAGCCCGACGGACACATCAAATACTACACCAAGGACGAGTTCAGCCTGCTCGCGGAAAACGCAGGTTTATCGCTTTCAAGCGGCGTTCAATCCGAAATCACCTTTCCGCGTCTGAAAGAAACGGCGAACGCTTACTCCGAAATTCTTGAAAAGCACTCGCCCGATATTATCTCGGGATATAACGTCTGCGAGAATGACGAGTATATCTACATCACCCAAAGGGTGTGGAATTTGTTGTTTATAAAGGGATAATCTATGCATTTTGTTCAAGCGAAAACCATTCTCTCCCCCAAAAACGGAATGAACCTCTATCGCGGCTGTCAGCACGGCTGTATTTACTGCGACTCACGAAGCACCTGCTACCAAATGGAGCACCCGTTTGAGGATATTGAGGTTAAGGAAAACGCAATAGAGCTGTTGGAGGACGCGCTCCGCCGCAAGCGTCATCGCTGTATGATAGGCACGGGCGCAATGACTGACCCGTATATCCCACTCGAGACAGAGCTTTGTTACACACGAAAAGCGCTTGAGCTCATCGAGCGATACGGCTTCGGAGTATCAATACTCACGAAATCCAACCGTATACTGCGCGATATTGATATTCTTAAACGAATTAACGAGACCTCCAAGTGCGTTGTGCAGATGACTCTCACCACTTATGACGATAATCTCTGTCGAAAAATCGAGCCGTTCGTCTGCCCTACGTCGGAGCGCGTTGAAACGCTTAAACAAATGCATAATGCGGGGATTCCCACCGTGGTGTGGCTGGATCCCATTCTGCCGTTCATCAACGACACCGCGGAAAACATCAACGGACTGCTGGATATGTGCATTGAGGCGGGAGTTTACGGAGTAATGTGCTTCAATATGGGACTGACGCTCCGCGAGGGAAACCGCGAGTATTTCTACGCTCAGCTGGACAAGGAGTTCCCCACGCTAAAGGAGCGGTATATCCGCGCCTACGGCAACTCGTATGTGGTGGACTCCCCCCGAAACGCCGAGCTTATGCAGTTATTTCACCGCCGCTGTGAGGAAAACGGAATTGTTCATAATATCGACCAAATCTTCCGCTACATCTCCGAATTTGAGGAGAAAAACTTTGAACAGCTTAGCTTATTCTGACAGGAAACCCGCCCGAAAAACAAATCGGGCGGGGTTAGTTTTATAATGCGGACTTACCTCAAATCAACTTCAACGAGATAATTCGACTCTACATTATCCATATCGAAAAGTTCATTGTACTTGTAGCTGTAACCTTTGTAAGTGAACACCACCGAGGTTATAGAGTTAGTTACGGGAACGCGGAAATGTGCGTCTACCGTGCACCCTGCGGGAATTACAAGTGCCTGCCTGTGGTATCCGACATTGGTTTCAAACATCTCGTCGCAAACGTTGGCAACACGATTTCCGCTCACTTCAACTCGTAAATCATAGTCGTGAAGTTCTGCGACATAGGCGCTGTCGTTCTTGATATGGAGCGTAATCAGGCACAGCTTATCGTTGAGCTTTTCCACGGAATGCCCTGTAACCCGATAAGTATAAAGGTCGCGGTAATCATATTCACTAAACGAACGTTCTTCAAATGCCAGCCCGACACAACCCAGAGAAATCAAGGAAGCAAGCGGTATCGACAGCATTATAATAAAGCTGACTATTACACGACCGATAGAGTATTTCTTCATTCTGCCGACACCTCCTCAACCGTAAGAGCAACCGAGTGGATTGCGTCAAGATACTGGAGTTTATCCTGATAGTGCTTGCTTGCAAAGTTTATCGTGCATTCGGTCGTACCCTTGGGAACAATATAGCACACATAGCCTGCCTCCGCCTTTATACTGTACCCGGGGTCCAATCTGATTAGTGCGTTAAGTTCGGGTTCGGGGAGCTGCATATTGCTGAAGCTTGTAACGCTTACAGCCTGATATGCCGTATCATTGACTACGAGATATGGAGTTTCGTAAATCTCTGCATACTCTTCGTCCTTTATTGAGTAAAGACTGTGGGATTTTCCGTCGCTTTTCGCAGTAACCTTAACGAGCAGCGCCGCGTGAGTTTCGGGAATCATCACGCTCAGAGAGCTTTCCGTGAGCAGAAGCGCAGACGGCTCGCTTACCGTAACGGTGAGGTAATCAACCACCTTAATCTCCTCACCGACGCTGTGAGGTGTAATTTTGATATTATCCACGACCTGAGGGTTAAGCTTCTTAGCCGACGACGGAACAATTGCAAGAATAATGTTTACCACAATCGGAATAGCAATGAGCGCCGCAAGGATAATAAGCCAGAGCTTCAGCTTGGAAGCAACCCACATTGCCATCAATACACCGGGCTTATTGCTTGTGACCTCCTCATTGCTCTTGCGTTTTGCCACAGCGGCGCGCGCCGCCTTAATCTGCTTCATATCGGGAGCAGCGGCGCAATACGGACATATTTCGTGTGCGCCGTAATCCCATACGCTGCCGCAGTAGGCGCATAATATTTCGGTTTTTTCGGAACTCATCAAAAGACCTCGCTTACTCTATGTACTATAAAACAGTTTATCATATTTGGTTAAGAATGTCAATATGCCGAGTTGTACTAAAATAAAATAGTCCCCGAACTTTTCGGTTCGGGGGCGTGTATAATCGTGACCAAAATGATTTACTCATTTCCGAGCAAAAAATTCGCCCCTACCGAATAGTAGGGACGAAAACGCTGC
>JBJESC010000025.1:0-1508 GCA_051882615.1 Oscillospiraceae bacterium | reverse complement strand
CAAATGAAGTTTCCGAGTAAAGAAACGGTCGAGCAGTACCGAAAAGAGTACCCTGCCGGCTGCCGTGTGGAACTGATTTCAATGAACGACCCGCAAGCTCCGCCAAAAGGAACCCGCGGAACGGTTCAAGGAGTTGACGACGCGGGAAACCTGCTTGTGCGGTGGGATAACGGTTCGGGACTTAATCTCATAATCGGCGAGGACAGTTTTCGCAAGCTGAACAGCGTAATTACAATCTGCTACGGCGAACGCGAAATATGGGACGACAGAAAGAAAGCTGAGAACTATTTCTTTGAGGCTTTGGCGGGTTCGGAAGGTTCCGAGCAAGACCGCTATTTCAAAATCTACACGGAGATAAAACTTGGTTTCGCTGTTTGCACGGACATCGAAGATTGACAAAGTCTCATAATATACACAATTTCTGCGTGTGTATTTCGTTCAATATATTGTGGTAAAACTGCTTGCTATATACTCGATTTAGAGTTAATATACAGACACAAAGAAAAACACAGCAACGGAGGAAACCACCATGAACGAAAAAACCACCAAGCAGATTGAGGAAATGATGAATCAGACCATTGGGGTCGAGGTTGAGATGAACAGCATAACAAGAGCCAAGGCAGCGCAGATTGCCGCAGACTTCTTCGGAACACACCGCCACGAAAACACCGCAGGCCGCAACGGTTACTGCACCTACTCCGCATGGGACAGCGAGGGGCGCGAGTGGAAATTCCAAAAGGACGTCAGCATTGCGGGTCCCGACAACGAGAAATGCGAAATGGTCACCCCGATACTCACCTACAAGGATATGGAAACCTTGCAGGAGCTTATCCGCCGACTGAGGAAAGCGGGCGCAAAGAGCGACGCTACAAGGGGCTGCGGAGTTCACATTCACATCGGTGCGAAAGGCCACACGGCGCAGACCTTGCGAAACCTCGCAAACATAATGGCAAGCCACGAAAGCCTTCTCGCAAGCGCGCTGAACCTCGACCGAAGCCGCATGAGCCGCTACTGCCGAACGGTCAGCAAGGATTTTTTGGTGGAACTCAACCGCCAAAAGCCCAAGACCATGGCGGCGCTTGCGGACACCTGGTACGGCAGCCAACACGCAAACTACGGTCGCGACCAGCACTACAACGACAGCCGCTACCATATGCTGAACCTCCACGCAACCTTTACAAAAGGAACAATCGAGTTTCGGCTCTTCCAGTTTGACGCACCCTCGGGCTGCAAGCAGAACGGACTTCACGCGGGACAGCTCAAAAGCTACATACAGCTTTGCTTGGCACTCAGCCAGCTTGCAAAACAGGTCAAGACCGCAAGCGCAAACCCACAGCAGACCGAAAACCCCAAATACGCAATGCGGACTTGGTTACTGCGGCTTGGTTTTATCGGCGACAAGTTCAAGACTGCAAGGGAGCTTTACACCAAACGGCTGGACGGCGATACCGCGTTCCGCAACGGCAGACCGCAGTAAAGCAGGAATCAGCTTCCTGCCCCCAACTTCC
>JBJESC010000024.1:0-1518 GCA_051882615.1 Oscillospiraceae bacterium | reverse complement strand
ACCCGCGCAATTTTCAGCCCCAGAATCTCGTGATAGAACCGCACAACTTCTGCGTGCTGCGCACCCTTGCTGCATTTCATTGATATGTGATGAAGTCCGTTTATCATAATCTCCGCCGTCCTTTATTCCAGAGAAGCTCCGAGGGAATAAGCCTCGTTAAGCCGTCCGCTGCCCTTGATTGCCGCCTTTTCCTCAACGCCGCCGACAAGCACCATTCCGTAATCTTTCAGCTTGAAATACTCCAGCGTAAGCCGATACTGCGATATGATGGAATCGAACAGCTTCGGAATGGTGTCCGCACCGACAAGCAGCAGCGCAAGCCCCTTTATTTTTAAGCTGTTTCTCTCGGGCGAGTGGAAGCGGTCAATCAGCGCTTTAAGCTGTGCGCTGACGCCGTAAAAGTACACAGGCGAAGCAATAACAAGAATATCCGCGTCCGACAGCTTCTCAAAAACCCGCCCCATATCGTCCTTTTGAACGCACCTCTGCGCACTGCCTATTCGGCAAGCGTTACAGCCCGTGCAGGGATTTACCTTGTATTCGCGTATTGAAATTACCTCAACATCGTTATGTACCCTTGCGCCCTCAACAAACGAATTAACCAGCAGCTCGGTGTTGCCGCCCTTTCTCGGGCTTCCTAATAAAACTACAATTCTGCTCATAATATTTCGCTCCTTAAATTCTCGCCGATAACCTCGGACAGCCCCAGCGGCGTTTTCGGCTCGCCGTTATCCGTTCCGATTTGCTTTACAAGCCACCGTATTCCGCGCCAAGCGCCAAGCTTGAATCCCGCGTTTTCAAAATGCCCGACCTCGATAAATCCGAGGCTTTTGTGAAACGCCAAACTAGCTTCGTTCGTGTCAACAATCACGCCGTAGATGTACCTGTAGCCCTGCTTTTCCAGTATCGCAGCGAACTCCCCGTAAAGTGCCGTGGCAATTCCGCGTCTTTTCGGAGCGTCGGGCGCAAGAACGATCGTCCATTCCACATTCCATTGATACGCGTCATGCGGGCGAAGCGGCGAGCCGTACACATAGCCGAGCACTTTTCCCGTGCTGTCCTCCGCAATCAGAAACGGGTACTTTTCAAGCGTAGTTATAATCTTTCGGCGGTAGGATTCCACATCGGGATTATCTACCGTAAATGTGACATAATCAAGCGGCACATACGCGCCGTAGATGTCGTGAACCGCCTTTGCATCAGTTCCTTTTGCAAGTCTTATCCGATACTCCATATTCCGTCCTCACGCGTTGTAATACATATCGTAAACGATATAGCCGCCCACGCCGTTAAGCGAGCCTTCGCGGGTTTCCTGACACATCATACAGCGCGGCTCTTGCATAGGGAAACCGCTTGTCGGGTAGATGTTGTATTCCGATGATGTGCGGAATCCTACAGTGTTGTAGAATCTGAAATTGCCCTCAACGGTTATTCCGTTAAAGCCCGCCTCGCGCACCTTTTCAATTCCCATTTTTATCATAGCCGAGCCTATTCCGCGGCGAAAATAGTCGGCGTGAA
>JBJESC010000023.1:0-5693 GCA_051882615.1 Oscillospiraceae bacterium | reverse complement strand
TCCCGCCGCAGCAACAATATCAGCTGCACAGCCAAGAATGAGCGCCGCTCCAATCAGAATTGAATTTACAGCGTCAGAACCTGCGATGTTAAGCCCAATCAACACGCCCAGTGCCGCAATTGCTGCAATAATAATCAGAATAATCCACCACTTCTTGAAGCCCGCTTTCTTCATCGAAAACATATTCGTCAGCTTCAGCACGCCGAAAATTCCCACAAACGCGCCCGCAAACATCGTAAACACAGCAAGGATTTTATCATACAAAAACAGCAGCATTGCGCCCGCAACCACTCCCAGAATTGAAGTGATAATAACGCCCGCTGTGCCCGTCTTGTCTTTCTTAATCAGCCACGAAAAGAACGTGATAACGCCGTAAGCCGCCGCAACTATTCCGAGCAGCCGAACAATCATTTCAAGAGAACGTGCGCTGAAAACTATCATAAAAAGTCCGCCCACAAGCTCCAGCATTGACATCAGAATGAAATTCTTTTTCAAGCCTTTCAGCACCTGCAAATCCATAGCAAAATCCTCCAAAAACTGTTTCTTTAATTTATTATAAATCATTTTTCCCCGCTTGTCAAGTTATTCATTTATTTTTCATTAGGTACTTGAAAAAAAAACTAAAACGTGGTATAATAAGATGATATATTATGCTAATGTTTAAAGGAGTTCATTATATGATTCAATACGATGAAACCCGTCTCGCTATGGAAGCACTCGAACCCGAGCTTAAAGACCTGCGTTCGGCGCTCAATCTTGACGGAATAAAGATAAAACTCGACGAGCTGGAGATGAAAACTACCGAGCCGAATTTCTGGGACGACCCCGAGAAGTCGCAGTCTATCCTCCAGCAGATAGGCAAATATAAGCAGACAATCAGCACTTACGAAAAGCTATGCACAGACCGCGAAGACGTTCTCGCAATGATTGAGCTTGCCGAGGAAGAAAACGACGAGACAATGGCGGACGAGGTAAACGCACTCGCGGCAGCTGTACGCGAATTGTATGACGAAACAAAGCTCGCCACCCTTATGACAGGAGAATACGACAGCAGCAATGCAATGCTGGCGTTCCACGCAGGAGCGGGCGGCACGGAGGCTCAGGACTGGGTATCTATGCTGCTGCGTATGTACACAAAATGGTCGGACAGACACGGCTTTAAGTGCGAAATACTTGATATTCTCGACGGCGATGAGGCGGGAATTAAGAGCGCTTCAATCCGTATTGAGGGCTTCAATGCATACGGATTTCTGAAATCCGAGCACGGAGTTCACCGTCTTGTGCGAGTATCCCCGTTTGACGCGGCGGGCCGCCGCCAGACGAGCTTTGCTTCCGTGGAAGTAATGCCCGAAATCGACAAGGATATTTCCGTTGAAATACGTCCCGAGGACATTGAAATGGAAGTCTACCGTGCAAGCGGCGCGGGCGGTCAGAAGGTCAACAAGACCAGCTCGGCTGTGCGTATTATCCACAAGCCTACGGGAATAGTCACCGCCTGCCAGACGCAGCGTTCTCAGGTGCAGAACCGCGAATACGCAATGAAAATGCTGATGAGTAAGCTCGTCCAGATTAAGGAGCAGGAACACCTCGACAAGATTTCCGATATTAAGGGCGACCAGCTTAAAATCGAGTGGGGAAGCCAGATTCGTTCCTATGTATTTATGCCCTACACTCTCGCCAAGGACCATCGCACGAGCTTTGAAAACGGCAATATCAACGCGGTAATGGACGGCGATATTGACGGCTTTATCAATGCTTACCTTAAGGCAAAAAGCCTTGGAGAAATCTGATTAAATGACTAAAAACGATATAGTAACGCTTGAAATCACCGCTCTCACCTCGGAGGGAAGCGGCGTGGCGCGTCTTGACGGAATGGTGGTGTTCACCCCGTTTACCGCAGTAGGCGATGTTGTTGAAGCACGGCTTGTGAAGTGCCTGAAATCCTATTGCTACGCGAAAATCGAGCGTATAATCACCTCCTCTCCTGACAGGGTGGAGAACACTTGCCCCGCTTTCGGGAAATGCGGCGGCTGTACGTTCCGTCACATCAGCTACGAGGCGGAGCTCCGCGCAAAGGACGAGATAGTCCGCAGCGCGTTCGAGCGAATAGGTGGTCTTTCGCCCGAATTTCTGCCGATTATCGGCAGCGAAAACTCCGAGCGTTATCGAAACAAACTCCAGATGCCGCTTGCAAAGCAGCCCGACGGGACGCTTGCCTGCGGCTTCTTCTCCGAACGGAGCCACCGCGTAATCCCGATTGAGGATTGCGCGCTCCAGCCCAAGATTTTTTCGGAGATAACGCATTTTGTGCTTGAGCGTATGCGGGAACTCAGAATTTCCGTATATAACGAGGAGAAGCACGAGGGAGTTGTCCGCCATATCTTCCTGCGAAAAGGACATCAGAGCGGAGAAATCTGCGTTGTGCTTGTGGCGAGAAGAAAGGTTCCCGAGTTCGACCGTCTGGCTCACGATTTACGCGCACAATTCCCCGAAATCACGGGCGTTGTGCTGAATATCAACCCCGACAAAACCAACGTTATTCTGGGAGAACGCGAAATTCTGCTCAGCGGAAAGCCCGAAATCTCCGATACTATGTGCGGAGTACCCGTGGAAATCTCCCCGAAGTCGTTCTATCAGGTGAACACCCCCGCTGCGGAAAACCTGTACCGCCAAGCCGCAGAATTCGCTCAGCCAAGCGGAAAACTGCTGCTCGACCTGTATTGCGGCGCAGGCACAATCGGACTTTCTATGGCGAAAGAAGCCTCGAAAATCATCGGTGCGGAAATCGTCCCCGAAGCCGTTGAGAACGCAAAGCAGAACGCCGCTCGCTGCGGTATAACCAATGCGGAGTTCATCTGCGCGGACGCGGGACAAGCCGCTCAGCAGCTCGCCGAACGCGGCTTGAAGCCCGATGTCATTCTTCTAGATCCGCCCCGCAAGGGCTGCGGTGAGGAAGCGCTCTCCGCCTGCGTATCAATGCAGCCAGAGCGTATTGTGATGATTTCCTGCAACCCCGCAACCGCCGCAAAGGACTGCCGTTTCCTATCCGAAAACGGATATGAGGTGCAAACCGTCCGCGCGTTCGATTTATTCCCGCGCACAAAGCATACAGAATGCGTCTGCCTGCTTAATCGAGAGTAATAGATTCTTTCTTATGTTTATAGCTGATTGAATAAACACTTTTTTGGAGGTAGTTGTTTTATGACACACGAGGAATTCAGAACCACATATGGCGAAGCAATCAAAGAACTTGAAAACAAAAACACTAGCGATAATATTTTCAAGATATTAAGACTGGAGAGATATGAAATCAGACACTCCAATTTCTTAATCTGGCTGTTAAGGGATTTTGAGTTCAGAAAACTGTTTATTCGGGAGTGTTGTGGCATTAAGGAAGATAAGTTATCAGATAATGAAATAGAGCATATTTCGGGAATAAACAGAGAAGAACCGTTTACGGAAATAGACGAGCGTGAAAAGAAGATTTTAACCAACAGGTCTAAAAACAATACTAAAATTGACAAAAATACTCTTTATCGTTCGGAAGATAAAAATGATGTTTACAAACTGGTAGAAAATAATTATAATGTTGAGAAAGAGTATCAGGATGTTAAACCATCAGAAATTAACAATCGAATTCAGAGATACATCGACATAAATATTATTGGCGATAATTTCACAATGACTATTGAAAATAAAATTGACTCGCTGGAGCATGATTTTCAATGTATAGCATACAGAAACTATATGGAATGCAATTACAAAGAGAAGAAAACGAAATTTTTTGTCTTCTTAACAAAGGCTGAAAAAACGGAAGGATTTGAACCGGATAATCCCAAGAACAAATTTTACAAATACATCTATGTCAACTATGCAAAAGTCAAGGATATTCTTATGGAATATTCTAAAAAATTATCCGAAACCGATTCTTCACTGAAGAGACAATACATCAATCAATACATAGCAATAATAGATGGTTGGACAAACTTCCCCTATACGGAATATCAGGAAATCTTCGGAGGACTTGATTTATCCCCTTTCATCAACGAGTATGAAAAGCTTCTCAATATTGCCTTAACAGATTCAGAAGAAGATTTCATACTAACTGCACGTAAATATTGTGAATGTCTTAAATCCCAAAATGATTTGGAAATCAAGCCAATATTAGAAGCCATTGTGAAGAAGCCTGAGCTTATAAAAGATGATTATGGAAGAGCTACAAAAGACAGCGACAAAGTAAAATACGCATATGCTTTATATGTATTTCATAAAACGGCGCAAGCCGCAGGCTTTAAGTACGTAGATAAAAAAGATAATGTCATAAAAACGCTAGATTATTCGGCTCATGACGGTATAAACATAGGCATTTACGCCGGACTTAATGTACCTAGATCAAAGCTCCTTGTTTCCTATATAATGGATAACGCCGAGGTTTTCCTGCAGTATATCAAAGAGCAATTGAAAGATTGGGACTGTCAATTAAAATGTTCATTTTTAAAACCCGGTTTCAATCCTTATCATGATAAAGGCGGTATTTATGGTGAAGTAGAACTAGACTTAAAGAAATTGACCGAAGATGATTTCAATATCATTGATCCAAATTATATAGGAAGAAAGACCCGTGACAAAACAATCGAGATTTTGGATAAGTTGGAAAAAGAAATTAGTAAGAAGGAAGGAGATAACAATTTCACAAAGAACATCTCTATTATTAATGATATACGTAGCCAAATACGAAGCGAAATCGAAAAATCGAAAGAAACAAAACCTGTCGTTCATTGGATTGTACGCTTGGATTATCGCTTAAAAGATAATGATGGAAAAGAAATCAAGGAAATCACCGATGACAACAAAGACTATGTTAAGCAAGAGTTTGTCGACAAAACCATCCAAGCAATGAATCTCTACCAGATAACTCAAGGCAGAAAAAATATGATTAATATACCGTTGGGAGATGCTTATGCCAAAGCTTGTTTTACAGAGGAAGTCTATAATGACTATCTTTCAAGAAATAAGGGGTAATTATGTCAAACGATAATTCCACCAAAAGCAATATCCGCAAGGTCATAACAATTGCGGTTTTTGTTCTGCTGTTAATCGGCGCGGTGTATTTCTACTTTGCCGCTCCCGATAACACCGAAAGTTCAAGCGTTTCCGACAGCGTACCGGCTTCGGTAAGCTCCGTTGAAAGCGTTGATAATTCTCTTCACGCTTCTGCTTCGGAGCAATCCTCGCAAAGCTCGCAGCCCGAACAATCCGAGCCGCAATCGGAACAGCCTGCGCAGTCCGAGCCTCAAACTACCACGCTGAAATTCCGCAGCCAATCGCTGCTGGAGCAGCACTATCAAAAGCACGGAGTTGAAATGGGCTTCGCTTCCGCAGAGGAGTATGAAAAAGCCGCAGCCGCCGTTCCCGCAAATCCAGCAGCCCTTCACAAAACAGAGAAAGAGGACGGCGATGATGTGTACTACATCGAGGCTACCAACGAGTTTGTTGTAGTATCCACCGACGGCTACCTCAGGACATACTTCCTGCCCTCCGCAGGCAAGAGTTATTTTGACAGACAATAAGGTAAACCCACCTTGTTTTCCGCAAGGTGGGTATTTTCATCAAAGATTTCTCATTTCCGAGCAAAAAATCGCCCCTACCGAATAGTAGGGACGAAAACGCTGCCGGTCGCACCGGCTGTCTAA
>JBJESC010000022.1:0-1548 GCA_051882615.1 Oscillospiraceae bacterium | reverse complement strand
ACGAGGACTATCAGGCGATAGGTGACGAGTATCTCCACTTTGACGAGCGCGAGCTTGTCGAGGAATATTTCAATGGAAGGTAATTTATGTTTTCAACGGAAGAAATTGCGAAGATAACATCGGGCGAGTTGATTGGCGGAAACGTGTGGGTAAACTCGGTTTCCACCGATACCCGCACCATAGAAAAGGGCGCGCTGTTTGTTGCGGTAAAGGGCGAGCGCTTTGACGGAAACGACTATATATCCCAAGCGGCACAGAGCGGCGCTGCGGCGGCGATAAGCGACAGACCGAGCGGCTCGGTGAGTGCGGATATTCCCGTGATTTACGTTAAGGACTCCCGAATTGCACAGCTTGCGCTTGCGAGAAGCTACCGCGACAGATTTCCGCTGAAGCTCTGCGGAGTTACAGGCTCGGTGGGAAAGACCTCTACCAAGGATATGATTTACGCGGTAATCTCGGCGCAGTATAAAACTCTGAAAACCGAGGGCAATTTCAACAACGATATTGGGCTGCCGAGAACGCTTTTCGGCTTGTCCGAGGAGTATAAAGCGGCTGTTATCGAGATGGGAATGAGCAATTTGGGCGAGATTTCCACGTTGTCAAAAGCGGCTCACCCCGATTGCTGTGTGATTACGAATATCGGCTTCTGCCATATTGAAAATCTGAAGTCGCAGGAGAATATTCTGAAAGCCAAGCTGGAAATCCTCGATGGAGCAAGCGACACAGCGCCGCTTATCCTGTGCGGAGGGGATGAATATCTTGACTCCGTTACTCCCGAGAGAGCGGGCGGCAGGCGGATAATGCGCTACGGCTTCTCCGAGAGCTTTGATGTGTATGCGGACGGTATCGAGCACCTCGAAAACGGCGAGAGGTTCACGCTTCACTACGGCGGAAAAGAGTACGCGGCGAGCGTTCCCGTGTCGGGAGAGCATCATATACTCAACGCACTGGCAGCGTTCTGCGTGGGTGTAAGCTTCGGAATGTCACCCGATCGGATAGTTCCCGCGTTTATGAACTACCAAGCCAGCGGAATGCGCCAGAGAATTGAAAAGCGCGGACAGCTGACGGTAATCCTCGATTGCTACAACGCTTCTCCCACTTCGATGAAATCCTCGCTTTCCGTACTGAAGAACGTTAAGTGCGAGGGCAGAAGGATTGCGGTGCTCGGCGATATGCTGGAGCTTGGAGCCCAGTCCGAGCGGCTTCACGCGGGACTTGCGGATTTGTCCGATAATGCGGACGTGTTCTTCCTGTATGGCGGGGAGATGAAAGCGCTTGAAACCGCGTTGAAAGCGAAGGGTGTTCCCGTGTTCCACAGTACCGACAAGTCGGAGCTGACGAGCCTTTTGCTTGAATATATCAAAAACGGCGATACAATCCTCTTCAAAGGAAGCAGAGGAATGCGTATGGAGGAAATCGCCGAGAAGATAAAATAACGGGGAGAATAATATGTTGACAAATATAATCGGGTGCGCGGCGGCGTTTCTGATAACGTGGCTTGCGGGGTTCTGGGTTATTCCGCTTCTTCACAAGCTGAAATACGGTCAG
>JBJESC010000021.1:0-1551 GCA_051882615.1 Oscillospiraceae bacterium | reverse complement strand
ACCAACACCTTCGCTTACACCAACCACACCGTTATGGCAGAAGCGCTTGAAAAGTGGGACCAGAACCTTATCGAGAAAATTCTCCCCAGAATTTATCAGATTATCTGCGAAATCAACCGCCGCTACTACGAGGACGTTCTCGCAAGAACCAACGATCCCGCAAAGGCAGGCAATATGTGCGTAATGAAGGACGGCAAAATCCACATGGCAAACCTTTGCGTTGCGGCTTCCCACAGCGTAAACGGCGTGTCCAAGCTGCACAGCCAGATTATCAAGGACGACGTATTCAAGCTTCAGGCGTTGGATACTCCCTCCAAGTTCAAGAATGTTACAAACGGTATCGCTTACCGCCGCTGGCTGCTCCAGAGCAACAAGGGACTTACCGACCTGCTCTCCGAGTGTATCGGCGAGGGCTTCAAGAAGGACGCGTCTGAGCTTATCAAGTTCCAGGTGTTCGCAAACGACAAGTCCGTTCTTGAAAGATTGGGACAGATTAAGCGTCAGAACAAGCTTGCGTTTGCGGAGTACGTTGAGAAGTCCGCAGGCGTGAAGCTCAATGTTGACAGCATTTTCGATGTACAGGTTAAGCGTCTGCACGAGTACAAGCGTCAGCAGCTCAATGCGATGAACATTCTTGCCGATTACAATTACCTTAAGCAGAACCCGAACGCTCCGTTCGTTCCCAAGACTTACATCTTCGCTTCCAAGGCTGCTCCCGGATACTATATCGCAAAGCAGATTATCAAGATGATTTGGTGCATCGGCGAGGAGATCAAGCACGATCCCATTCTCCGTGAGAAGCTGCAGGTTGTATTCCTTGAGGATTACCGCGTAACCCTCTCCGAAATGCTTATGCCCGCCGCTGAAATTTCCGAGCAGATTTCTCTCGCAGGAACAGAGGCTTCGGGTACGGGTAATATGAAGCTGATGCTCAACGGTGCGCTTACTATGGGAACTTATGACGGTGCGAACGTTGAAATTCACGAGGCAGTTGGCACGGACAACATCTTCATCTTCGGTATGAGAACTCCCGAAGTTAACGAAATGCGCATCAAGGGCTACAACCCGCAGTCCTACATCGACCAGAACCCCGTTATCCGCGATGTTATGCAGAGAATGTACAACGGCATTAACGGTGCGACATTCAACGAGGTTGCAGACTCCATCAGAAACAAGGATTTCTACATGGCGCTTGCAGACTTCGACAGCTACCGCGGAACTCAGGCGTATGCGTCCGAGGTTTACAAGAACCCCATGGACTGGAACAGAAAGTCCCTCTACAATATCGCAGGCGCAGGCAGATTCTCCGCAGACCGTGCAGTAACCGACTACGCACGCGACATCTGGAATCTCAAGTAATCTCAAATTATGAAATAACAAAAATCCCTCTCCCTCCCCTGTGGGAGAGGGAAATTTTGTGAATAATTGTCCCGCCCTCTTTCATGGGGCTTGTTTCTTGCCCGCGCGGGCAGATTAATTTTTTTCAGGAGAGAAAATATGGAGCTTCCAATTTTTGATTGTTTCGATACTTCGTACAAGCACCCGTTCGGT
>JBJESC010000020.1:0-1558 GCA_051882615.1 Oscillospiraceae bacterium | reverse complement strand
GTGGTATAACTATGGTCGGAATGTGCAGGCTCACGGTTGACAGCAAAAACCGTAGGGTCAGAAAGCCAGTCTAAAGTGTATTTCATAACATTTTCTCCTTTGCGGAATGTTTCGGTTTTGTTCTAATTAAATTATAGCACTAAAAAAGACAACTTGAATATACATTTCTATCAAAAATATGCACAAAACTACAAATTAATCTTGAAAAAACACAACAGATATGATATACTTGAGATACAATAAACAGGGGGGTTGAAAATGTTTGTTAATGCTGCTTATTTGAACAATTCTACACTTGCCGTAGCGGATGAAAGCAAGCCGCTTATTGTGACGAGCTGCGGAAACTACAAGGTTAAAAAACGCGCGGAGGTTAGAACAAGCCGACCTAAAGGACGAAAGGATTATCAGCTGTTGTACATTGCCGCAGGTCAGGGGCGTTTCTTTATCAATGGACAGGAGCGCGTTGTTACGGCGGGGAACATTGTCGTGTATTTGCCCGGTCAGCCGCAGGAGTATGTGTATCACAAAGACGATAAAACAGACGTTTATTGGGTACATTTTACGGGGAGCGATGTGGAAAGAATTATCGATTACTATAACATAAGACTGTCCGAGAACATTCTTTATATCGGCACATCGCCCGATTATCAGTGGCTTTTCGGGCAGATAATTCAGGAATTGCAGCTTTGCCGTCCAAGATTTGAAGAGCTTATTTCACTTCTTCTACGAAATATTTTTATTCTCATAAGCAGAAACATCATCAGCGAAAAGGGCTTTAGCAATTTAAGCGAAAAAGAAATCGAACTTGCAATGCACTACTTTCGAAACAACTACAATACCGAAATTAACGTTGAGAAGTATGCTTTATCACGAGGTATGAGCGCGAGCAATTTCTTTCAGAATTTCAAGCGGATAACAGGCTCAACTCCCTTACAGTTTATTATGAAGCTTAGGCTTTCCAATGCACAAAATCTTCTGGAGAATTCCAACTTAACAGTAGCGGAAATCGCAAATGCTGTTGGATATGAAAATCCTCTCTATTTCAGCAGACTTTTTCACAAGCATATCGGTGTTTCACCGTCCGAATATAGAAAGATGAGAACATAAAAATATTGGCACTTATTCAATATACTTCTTTGATAAAGGAAAACAAACCTGACTTTTTGACTGTTATAAGATTACTTATGTGCAGACTATGCTGCTTGGAACTTACCATCTCCAAAGAACCTGTCATTCGAGTGCGCCGTTCGGATTTAGAGAGAACCAACCGCTCACCTGTTTTAGCAGCTATCTGGAATTTACCTAACCGATACAACCCACTATGCAAAGTGGCTCTCACCAATTTATCTCTCCAATAGCCCCTCTCGTCACCTGTTTCATTTTCACTCGTTTTAAGGCTTTAATCAATAAGGCTATACTCAATAGCCATATTGTTACGCCCAGCTTCACAATAAGACATTGAGTCAGGGGTAACACCCCTAAAACCCCTTTTCGCCTGACCCTACGGTCAGCGACTTAAACTCCGAAACTCCAAAATGGACTTGCGGAGCGTTGGGAA
>JBJESC010000019.1:2967-5846 GCA_051882615.1 Oscillospiraceae bacterium | reverse complement strand
GACGCAATAGCTTGTGCCGAATTTGATGTTTGGAACAAGCGTATGGGACGGTATATAAAAAGAGGTTCAAAGGGTATTATGGTTTCCGACGGAAAGAAAGCACGGTATGTTTTTGATGTTTCCGATACCGGAACGAGAGAAAAAAGCAGACCGTTTAAGCTTTGGGAGTATTCGGATGAATACGACATCGCCGTGCAAAAGATGTTTACGGAAAAATACGGCTCAGACAGCAATGTCTTTTTTAATATGGTAAATGACGCAGTTCGTAAATCTGCACAGGAATATTGGAGGGATAACCGCAGAAATATTATTGACATCGTTGAAAATTCTTTCTTAGAGGGGTATGATGGTTATAATATCAAGGTTAAATTCATTGACGCCGTAAGCGTAAGCGCGACATACGCCGTATTATCAAGGTGCGGATTTGATCCCGGCGAATACTTTGAACATGAGGATTTTCTGAGCATTTTCGATTTTAATACGGTGGACACCATTTCGGAGCTTGGAACGGCTACAAGTGAAATTAACCAACAGATATTAAGAAGTATAGAAATCACAATCAAAAATTATGAGCGGGCAAAACTCGCAGAAAGGACTGAGAATTATGACAGAACTGACTTACACGAAGAACGGAGACTATTATCTTCCGAACCTGACTTATCCCGAAACGGAAACGACCTACGGCAAGTACGGAATGATGAGAGAGGATTATCTGAAACGGCACAAGCAGGGACTTTGGAACAGGCTGATACTCCACGGGGAGCTGATACAGCACCTGAACGAAATCGACAAGACGGCACGGGAGCGGATAGAGTTGATGATGCCGGAGCTGATGAAAACGGCAGGAGTGACGGAGGAATTGAAGAAAACCGATCAACTGAAATGGGTGGGTTTGATGAACGCTTGCCGGGCGCAGGCGGAGGAAATCGTACTTACGGAGCTGGTGTACAGCTAAGTCTTTTCCCCACCGAGGAAGAACAAATTAAAATAATTGATGAAGCGGAGGACAAATTGCCCTTCGCTTTTTCTATATCCGAAACAGACCTTGAAAATCTGCTCCGTACAGGCTCAAATACGAGCAATGCCCGCATGAGAATTATTGCGGAGTTCAGCAAAAACAAGGGCTTGGAAAGCAACATAGAGTTCTTAAAAGAAATTTACCACGGCGGCTACGGCATTAAAGGAGAGATTGACGATTTTTCCGCTTGGTATGCCGAGGACGGTATTCACATAAACCGAGGGACTACGGCGCGGTATTCACAAAACGCACAGGTGTATTCATGGGCTGAAGCCGCGAATAAAATCACTCAAATGCTTGATAACTGCACTTTTGCAACCAATGTTGAGCTTACGGAAGCACCGGGATTTGAACGTAGGCAAATATCCGAAAAATTGTGGTATTTATATCATGATTTGAGCGATGAAGCCAAAGAGATAGGCTATCTTATGCCGTTGCGCAGAGAGAAATTTTTAGGCTTTCCGGAAGAAACAGAGGATATTGCGGAAAAATTACAATCAGCCGAGTTTCAAGCAAGTATTATAACCGAGCTGACCACCCTCATAGATGATTTTGAAAATGATAAAAGCCTTATACGCTTTAATATTCATAAGCCCAAAGAACTGCTTGAAAGCGTTAGGGAGCTTTCTGTTTCAAGAATTGTATATCCAAAGCTTCACGATGAAATACCTGAACCTGTTCCTTTTATTACAGACGATGAAATAGACGAAAATCTTCGCGGAGGAAGCACGGTTGCAGGCGGACGCGGACGAATATACGACTTCTTCTCCGAAAACCATACTCATCAGGAAAAGATAAATTTTCTCAAAGATGAATACGGTATCGGCGGTCATTCTCATGCACTGTCGGGCTCGGACGGCAGCTTTGAAGATCACAGCGGCAAGGGTATCAGTTTCAAAAAAGGCGACTGCACCGAAATACAAATGAGCTGGAACAATGTCGCAAAGAGGATTACGGAGCTTATTCGTGCAGACAGATATTTTACGCCCGAAGCAAAGAGGCAATATGAAGCTGATAAACGCAGAAAACAGTTTGACGGTCTGTACGGCGAATACAATGCCGTTAAAGAAGCGCATCCATCCGATATGGTACTGTTTCAAGTGGGAGATTTCTTTGAAATGTTCGGTGAGGACGCAAAAGCCGCAGCCGATATTTTGGATATACATCTTACAAACAGAACAATCAATAATGTCGGTACGGTTGAAATGTGCGGTATTCCTGCCTTTTCTCTTGAAGCCAATGTTGAAAAACTCCGTGATAAGTATGATGTAACCATATCCGCAACAGACGCTAAAACTGAGCAGCGCGGTGCTTACACGCTATTATCTGTAAACCGTGAAGCGGAACAGGCGAAGACGGATGTTGAAAAATCGCTTGAGCAGTATAAACCTGTGGTGATTGCTGCCGTTACGGAGGATATGCCTTACCGAAACGCCTGCGGACACTCCGATCGTGAAAACGCTGTTATAGAGGGTAATGCTGCTGTGCGACGAGCTGTTCTCAATTCGGGCGATATAGAGCTTATACGGCTATTTTCGGATATGCCGGACTTCCGTAATCGTCTGCACAGTGAAGTTTTTGATGAAACCTATCCGCAGCTTCACGAGCTGCTTCGCCCTCTTTCCCAAGACGATATTGAAAATGCTGTCCGAATGTGGAACGGCAATGCCGAGAGCAAGCGGCGTGTAAACGAATATATGGCACAGCACGGCAGAGAGCGCGGTGCATCGGCGTGGCTTGCCAACGAATATAACGGCGCAGATAATAACAATCTGCTTGTTGCCCGCCCCGGAAGCCCCGAAGAAAGCAAGCTGCCGTGGACAACGGTACAGCGGACGCTTATACGAATGATAGCCGAGGA
>JBJESC010000019.1:0-2867 GCA_051882615.1 Oscillospiraceae bacterium | reverse complement strand
TATCGGCAGAGAAATTGAAGTTGACGACCGCAGATTTGTTGTAGAGCATATCAATGACTTGTTTCATACAGTCGAATTGAGAGATATAACCTTTGAAAATGGCACAGGCTTTCCGATATTCAGAAGTGAAAGCCTTGAATGGCTGAAACGTGTTATGGACTTACAGGAACACAGTAACGAGCCTGTTTCCACAGAAACTGTAGCCGTATATCCTGCGGAAGAAAATAATATCCCCTATGATATAGTGATTGAACGTATTCCGTCAGATGCGCCCGCACCGGCAGTCGGTAACTTTCACATAACCGATGACCATCTTGGTGAGGGCGGTGCAAAAGCAAAATTCCGTGCCAATATGGATGCTATCAATCTGTTAAAGGAGCTTGAGTTTGAAGGACGACAAGCAACCGAAGAGGAACAGGAAATTCTTTCAAAGTATGTTGGCTGGGGCAGTCTTCCCGATGCCTTTGATGAGAGTAAAGAAAATTGGGCAGACGAATTTACGGAACTTTATACAGCACTCTCTCCTGATGAATACAAGGCAGCAAAGGCTTCTGTATTAAATGCTCATTATACAAGCCCTACAATTATCAGAGCTATGTATGATGCAATAGAAAATATGGGCTTTACCAAAGGCAATATATTGGAACCCTCAATGGGTATAGGAAACTTTTTCGGTATGTTACCTGAGAGTATGTCACAGAGTAATCTTTACGGTGTGGAGCTTGACAGCCTGACAGGCAGAATTGCAAAGCAGCTCTACCCCAAAGCCGATATTACAGTTGCGGGTTTTGAAACAACGGACAGACGTGATTTCTACGATTTGTCCATCGGAAACGTACCATTCGGAAATTATCAGGTAAGCGATAAGGCATATAACAAGCTGGGTTTTCCCATACACGACTACTTTATAGCAAAAGCAATAGATCAGGTGCGACCGGGAGGTGTAATTGCTTTTGTAACAAGCCGATATACCTTAGATAAGCAATCACCCGAAGCAAGACAGTATTTCGCAAAAAGAGCGGAGCTTTTGGGAGCAATAAGACTTCCCAACACAGCGTTTAAAGCAAATGCGGGTACGAGTGTTGTATCTGATATTATATTTTTGCAGAAGCGGGAAAGCCCGATTGAAATTGAGCCTGACTGGGTACACCTTGGCAACAATGCAGACGGATTTGCCATAAACAGTTATTTTATCGACAATCCCAACATGGTACTTGGCAGGCAGACTTCTGAGAGCACACAATACGGCAAAGAAGACTTTACTGTTGTACCTTATGAGGGCATATCTCTTGAAGAACAGTTAAAGGAAGCTATCACATATATTCGCGGAACATACACGGAAGCTGAAATAGATGACATGGATGACAGAACCGGTGATACCATTCCTGCCGATCCGAGTGTAAAAAACTATTCTTATACCATTGTTGATGATGAAGTGTATTTCAGACGAAACTCTGTAATGGTGAAGCCTGATATGAACGCCACAGCCATTCAGAGAATTAAGGGTATGATTGGACTGCGGGACTGTGTGAATGAGCTTATTGAGAAACAGATGGACGCTGATATTCCCGACAGTGCAATAAAAGAAACACAGAGCAGGCTCAATGTCTTATACGATAATTATGTTGCAAAGTACGGTATCATAAACAGCCGAGCAAACTCATTAGCTTTTTCCGACGACAGCTCCTACTACCTCCTCTGCTCTCTTGAAAACGTGGATGAGGACAAACAACACGCGACAAAGGCTGATATGTTTACAAAACGCACGATAAAACCGCATAAGGTAGTTACCTCTGTTGATACAGCGTCTGAAGCTCTCGCTATATCAATCGGTGAAAAAGCAAAGATAGATATGGAGTTTATGTCTTCTCTTACAGGTAAGACGGAGCAAGAACTTTTCTCCGAATTAAAAGGCGTTATATTTCTTAATCCCGAACACATCAGTGAGAATGACGGACGGAGCAAGTACCTGACAGCCGATGAATATCTTTCGGGCAATGTGCGTGAGAAATTGGAGCTTGCAAAGCGAAGCGCGGAGGTTTACCCCGACGATTACAATATAAATGTCGAAGCCCTTAAATCGGCTCAACCAAAAGACCTTGACGCTTCAGAAATTGAAGTCAGACTCGGAGCTACTTGGATTGACAAGGAATATATCAAGGAATTTATGTGGGAAACCTTTGATATGCCGTACTATTTACGAAGAAGTATTGAGGTCAACTACTCTCCCTACACCGCAGAATGGAACATAACCAATAAAAATATGGCAAGTCATAATGATGTTAATGTGTACATGACCTACGGAACGGAGAGAGCAAACGCTTTTAAAATTCTTGAGGAAACCTTAAATCTTCGCGATGTTCGTATCTATGACACCAAAATTGATGCTGACGGCACTGAACGCAGAGTGCTCAACAGCAAGGAAACCACACTTGCACAGCAAAAGCAGCAGGCAATTAAGGATGAATTCAGGGATTGGATTTGGAAGGACGCGGACAGACGCAGTGAGCTTGTGGAGCGATATAATACTTTATTTAACTCTACCCGTCCCCGTGAGTATGACGGAAGCCATTTAAGATTCAGCGGGATGAACCCCGAAATAATGCTCCGTGAACATCAGTTAAACGCTGTTGCGCATATACTTTACGGTGGAAATACGCTTCTTGCACACGAGGTCGGCGCGGGCAAGACCTTTGAAATGGTAGCTGCCGCAATGGAAAGCAAACGGCTGGGGCTTTGTCAGAAAGCATTATTTGTAGTACCGAACCACCTCACAGAACAATGGGCATCAGAGTTTTTGAGATTGTACCCATCAGCCAATATACTTGCCGCAACTAAAAAGGACTTTGAACCGCATAACCGCAAAA
>JBJESC010000018.1:0-5848 GCA_051882615.1 Oscillospiraceae bacterium | reverse complement strand
ATCAAGTCGAACAGGGCGCTTTTCGCGCTGCTGACGAATATTCAGGACGAGGTTCACCGCTACGCGATAACGTATCAGCGTGTAAAGCATAAGCAGAAAACCTACTCTCTTGAGCTCACCGAGATTAAGGGCATAGGCGAGGCTAAGGTAAGGGCGCTGCTCAAGCAGTTTAAGACGAAAGCGGCGATGAAGGAGGCTAGCGTTGAGCAGCTCCGCACGACCGCTAAAATAAGCGAAGAAAAAGCGAAAGAGCTTTTCGATTTTATACAGGAAAGATTTTGATTGTTTTTGGGGTAGGTTGTAATTATGAAAGATAATGAGAAGCTTTTTGTTGAAGATGACTTGATTGATAGTGATGATGAGTTAGATATTGATAATTTACAAGTTTATGATGTGTCGGAAACAATGGACCTTCCGGAAATTCAAAAATTCGTCAGAAGAAGAAAATTCGGGACTGTATTGACAGTGCTTGCGTGCTTGTTTGGAACTATTGGCGTCCTTGCACTTTTTAGTCGTCCCGATCATCACAGTAAGACTGATGCTTTTTTCAAGAAGATGATAGATTTGTATCATAGAGTGGATGGGACTCTTTGGTCACTTGTTCTGGTGGCGGTAGGAGTATTGTTGTTAGTTGTAGCAATAGGTTTTCTCTCGCGGTTTGACAAATTTACAAGACGTGCTCCCGGCGGCTCATTCCTTTACGATAGGGTGGGGTTATGCTTTGAGGAGCGTAAGGGTTTAAGGTTCCTTCCTGCACTTGTCGGAATTGTTTATTTTGTTCTTGCCGCGTTGCTGAGATGGAATAATGAAGAGCTCAGTTTTGATCCGCCAACCTATTTCCCGATCGGTCAGCATTATAGCTCAGGAGAATGGCTGAATTTTGTGTTTGTTACACTGGGCGTATTCTTAATATTGCTTGTGGTAGCCGAAGCAATTATTTCTGCCGGACCATGGGGAGTAATCGTACACTTAGCTGTGATTCTTCCACTTAATATATATGCACTGGTGACGGTGCTTAGTGTACTGTATGCGGTGATTCAACTGGTAGGTTTTTTTGTACAGCTTGTGTTTGTGCTTATTGCAGCTTCTATATATTTACGATTTAGTCTTATCAAAAGGAAATAATACAGATACATAAAGAATAAACAGGAGATAAAATGGTAGTAATAACAGGAACAGCACGAGGGCGAAAGCTTGTGACCGTTGAGGGCACGGATTTGGTTCGTCCTACGGCGCAGAAAATTAAAGAAGCGATATTCAGCGCGGTACAGTTCGAGATTGAGGACAGCGTGGTGCTGGACTTGTTCGCGGGAAGCGGACAGCTCGGCATCGAAGCGCTCTCCCGCGGAGCGGCTGAGTGTACGTTCGCGGATAACTCAAACATCTCGCTGAAGGCGGTGCGGGAAAATCTCGCAAATACGGGACTTGAGGATAAGGCAGAAGTGGTGAACAGACCGTTTTCCGCATTCCTCAGCACGACGAGAAAAACCTTTGATATGGCGTTTCTTGATCCGCCCTACAACAAGAAGATTTTGCAGAAAGCGCTGCCGCAGCTGGTGGAGAAGATGTCCGAGCGCGGAGTAATTATCTGCGAGCACGAAAAGGAATGCACTCTGCCGAGAGAGATAGGCGGATTTGAAATTTCAAAAATACTGCGGCACGGCACGGTCTCCGTAACCATTTACCGCAGACCTGAAATTGAGGACAGCGAGGACGGTGAAGAATAATGAAAACTGCGATTTATCCGGGAAGCTTTGACCCCGTTACGAACGGGCATCTGGATATAATTAAGCGAGCTGCAAAGATGTTTGATAAGCTTATTGTGGTTGTACTGATTAACCCGCTTAAGAATTACAGCTTTTCAATTCCCGAAAGGCGGGAGCTTCTTCTGCGGGCTACCAAGGATATTCCGAATATCGAGATTGACAGCTATGACGGGCTGCTTGCGGATTACTTCAATCAGAGAAGCGATGTGGACGTGATTGTCAAGGGGCTTCGCGCGACATCGGACTTTGAGTACGAGTTCCAGATGGCGCATACCAATAAGGACCTCAATCCGCGCGCGGAAACGGTGTTTATCCCTGCAAGTCTGGGAACTACGTTCGTTTCCTCAAGTATGGTAAAGCAGGTTGCAATGTTCGGCGGGGATTTGTCAAAGTATGTTCCGTCCGTAATCCACGAAACGATAAGCGAGAAGCTGAAATCCGAGTTTGACGAGAAAAAGCGAATTGCAGAAAGCAAGAAGAACAGTTGATATTGCTGCCCGAGCGCATCAATGGGGTGGTGTTGTCGGGCATTGAATAATGAAAGGGGAATAGTTATGGAAAACTCATATTCGATTGAACAGCTTATTGAGCAGCTGGAAGATTTGCTGAATGCTTCTATGCGAGTTCCGTTCGGCAAGAAAAGTATGGTTGATGTCGATAGAATGAACGAGGTTGTCGAGGATATGCGTCTTGCTCTTCCGACCGAAATTCAGCAGGCTCAGAAGATTGTAATGGACAAGAACAACATCATCAATTCCGCAAAGCAGGAAGCGGAGAACATCATCAGGAAAGCGGAACAGCTCCGCACGGAAATGCTCAACGAGAACGACCTCGTGAAAGAAGCGCGTCAGCGTGCAACCGAGATGATGAACGCGGAACAAAATCGCTGCGCTGACCTCAGACGCTCTACCAATGAGTATGTCGAAAAAATGCTTAAGCGGGTTATGGAGCTTATGTCAACCGACCTCAACGAGCTGAACACTCTTTACAGCAACATCACCGGAGCGCCTCAGCCCAATCCCTCGCAGCCGCAGAAGCCGAAGATACACCCGCTTGAAAAACCGGGCGAGTAATCAGAGCTGCGATTAGGACGCATCTGCTTTATCAATCCCTTTTCGTCAGGGCAAATACGATGTTTGCACTGCCTATAGGTCGTTGACGAAGCAGATGTGCTTTTATCGACAGACTGACGGGTTGATTTTTCAACCCGTTTTTGTATTTTAAGGGGTGTTTTGAGCATAATATTTCTGCTAAATCTGTTTAGCGGAAAGGATAATGCTATGAAAGATATGTTTTGCTTCCAATGCCAGCAGACCGCTCATAACATCGCCTGCGAAGGACGTGCGGGCGTATGCGGAAAGAAAGCCGATACCGCGAATTATCAAGACGAGATTGTCGGCGCACTAATCGGACTTGCTCGTGCCGCACAGAACGGAAATCCTACGGCTTCAACGGACGCTCTGGTTGAGAAAGGTCTGTTCACCACGCTCACCAACGTCAACTTTGACGATGAAAGTATCAAAAAGCTGAAAACCGAGATTGAAAAGGAAAAGGGGCGAATAAATTCCGAGAAATTCGAGGATTACAAGATGTCGGAAATCTGGGACGGTCACCACGATATACGCTCCCTGAAATCTATGGTGCTTTTCGGTCTTAAAGGAATGGCGGCGTATGCTTACCATTCACGTGTGCTCGGGAAAACCAATAAAGATATAAACAAGTTTTTCTACGAGGCGCTTTTCAAGCTCGGCGAAAACCTCGGAAACGAGGAGCTTCTGTCGCTCGTTCTGAAAACCGGCGAGGTGAATGTCAAGTGCCTTGAAATGCTGGACGCGGCGAATACCGAAGCCTACGGAAACCCCGTTCCCACGCAGGTTCCGCTCACAATCGAGAAAGGACCGTTTATCGTGGTAAGCGGACACGACCTCCACGATATGAAGCTGCTGCTTGAGCAGACGGACGGTCAGGGAATAAATGTCTACACGCATAGTGAAATGCTTCCCGCACACGCTTATCCCGAACTGAAAAAGCACCCTCAGCTGAAAGGTAATTTCGGCACGGGTTGGCAGAACCAACAGTCGGAGTTTCATAACATCCCCGCGCCCGTACTTTTCACCACCAATTGCATTATGCCTGTCCGCGAGAGCTATGCTGATAGGGTGTTCACAACCTCGATAGTGGCATATCCCGAGCTTGTTCACATCGGCGAGGATAAGGATTTTACGCCTGTGATAAAGAAAGCGATTGAGTGCGGCGGTTACGACGAGGAGCGCGAGATGACAGGTATGAACGGCGGCAAATTCGTTACTACGGGCTTTGCTCACAATGCCGTTCTGTCCCAAGCGGAGAAGATTATCGGGCTTATCAAGGCGGGTAAAATCCGCCACATCTTCCTTGTCGGAGGCTGCGACGGCGCTTCTCCGAGCAGACGTTACTTTTCGGATTTTGCACGCCTTACTCCGCCCGATACGCTCATTCTTACGCTCGCCTGCGGAAAGTATCGTATCAACGATATGGACTTGGGCGAGATTGACGGAATTCCGCGTATTCTCGATATGGGGCAGTGTAACGACTCGTTCAGCGCGGTGAGAGTGGCGACTGCGCTTGCGGACGCGTTCGGCTGCGGAATAAACGACCTCCCGCTTACGCTGGTGCTGTCGTGGTACGAGCAGAAAGCGGTGTGCATTCTGCTGTCGCTGCTGGCTCTGGGATTTAAGAAAATTATTCTCGGACCTACGCTCCCCGCGTTTGTCTCTCCGTCTGTTCTTGAAATTCTTCAGAAAGAATTCAATCTCCGTGCGGCAGGCAAGCCCGAAGACGATATAAAGATGATTTTGGGATAACAAAACCCGCAGCTCCCGTGATTGGGGACTGCGGGTTTTGGCTTTGGGAGAATTTTTTGCTGTGATTTAAGTGTGATTTAAGCTTTGGGAGCATAGTCCTCGGTGTCTATTTCGATGAATTCTTCGGGGACGGCAGCAATGGTGTAAACATCGCAGGTGACTTCCTTGTCGAAATAAACCTCTTTGTCGGTTTCAACATAGAATTTGTAATACGGAATAACTCCTGTCGAACCCGCCAAATTACGGTAAACCAAATCGACTTTCAGAATATTGGCATTGGCGGGCATTCTGGTTTTGTCGTCATATCTGGTGGATTTCAAAATTGCTTCGGCTTGCTCCGCTGTCAAAACCGGATAGTCGCCAAGCTTTTCGCAGTTCTCATCCGAGCAAATTCTTATTTGATTTATAGAATTGGCATTTTCGAAATCCGCTATAAATTCAATGGAATTTATCCAATAGTTTACAACCTGTTCGGAGAGAGCACAGTCGCTTTCGTAAACGGAAAAGCCGCCTGTGTTAAAAATTGTTCCGTTTCCGTATGCGGGCTTGCGGAAACTTGTCAACTCCTTGTAGTTTTCTGCGAAAAATTCAAAGAGCTTAGCTTTATCACTATCGGAAGTGTTTTGTTCAAGAGTGATATTGTCGGGTAGTGTAATAGGTTTGTCAAAAAGAATGGTTGTGCAAAATGCCGTGTCTACACTGATAGTTATTCCGTCGGCTTTCGCTTGGACAGAACTGCCGCTCATTAAGCTGCGAACTATACGATTGATTTCCTTGTCGATTTCTTCATCGGAAGCGCCGGCTTCTTTTCCAAGCTTGCGATGAAATTCAATGGTTTCTGCCATATCCTGAAAATTATCGGAGATTGTAAGCGAATCAGCGGGTATTCCAAGTGCTGTGGCTGCATCCCGTGCGAGGTCGTACATTCTGTCGAGATTAACATTAAGCTCCGTTGAGTGCGACATATACACCGGCATTGTTTCAAGCGTTTCGCCATTCCACGGACCGCGAATTGCGAGATCCGAGTAGTTGAGATATTCTTCCTTGCCACCTCCCATGCCGGTTACCTTGTATTCAGCGTCCGTTATTTTGGGTAGGTCTTTGTATTTGCTGAAATCAAGCTTGGGCGGGTCTTTCGGGGTTGTATCAATGACAGTGGGTTCGGAAGAAGTGTTGCTGTCGATGACAGAGGAGCTTGTTGTGGAAGTGGAATTGGAATTGTTCGGCTCGATAACAGGC
>JBJESC010000017.1:0-1563 GCA_051882615.1 Oscillospiraceae bacterium | reverse complement strand
TTGACAGCTTTCACCTTGCTGAGGAAATCAGCAAGAGAGCAGCGGCAGCGGGGCGGGTTATGGACATACTCACCGAAGTTAATATCGGTGATGAGCAAACAAAGGGTGGAATTTCTGCGGAGAGCGCAATTGATTTCTGCAGGAAAGTTACTGAGCTGAATGGCGTTCGGCTAAGGGGATTAATGACTATTCCGCCTCCCGACTGTGATGAGCGGGTGTTTGCTGAAATGCAGGAGCTTTTTGAGTCGGTCAGGTTGCTTAAAGAAATAGACAAATCGCAATTTGACGTGCTCTCTATGGGTATGTCGGGGGACTATCAAAAAGCGGTTAAATATGGCGCCACAATTGTTCGGATAGGTTCAGGACTGTTCGGGCAAAGAAAATATATATAATTGGGAGGAAATATAAAATGACAAACTTCTTTCAGAACATCTTTGGCACACGCAATGACAACGAGGGCTTCGTTGACTACGAGGAGAACGGCTACGACACATCTTCTTCCGCTGTAACTGAGGAAGAGGCTTATGACAACAGCTATAATTCGTATCCCACTCCTAAGGCTGCAATCAATCTTCACTCCAATCCGCAGTCGAGAATCACTATCATGATTCCTACCAGCTGCGACGATGTAATGAGCGAGGGTATTGAGAGACTCCGCGAGGGCACAATTATTTTCTTGAACCTTACCCGTATCAATAAGGAAGAGGGCACAAGAATTGTTGACTTTATGACCGGTGCAGCTGCAATGTGCGATGGTAAGATTATGAAGGTCGGAGATACCTGCTGCTACGCAGTAGCTCCTAAGAATGTTGAATGGGTTAACATGATTGAGGATTAATCCGGTCTTTTGAAAACGTGAAATGGCAGGCGTAATCAGTGTTACTTATAAATGAAGACGAACGTTATTTGTCTGCACATATCTCCGACTTGGCTGCTCAGAGCGTCAGGTCGGGGGTTCCGCGTTTTTCTCGGTTCTTGAATGAACGGGAGAGAATTGTGGCGGCAGACGCGGCGCGGGCAGAGAACGCAAATCCGAGTTTTTATGGAGGCTATGACGGCGCGGCACGGACAATATGCGGCTTTTTTAAGGGGACTTATGCTGAGGATTATCCCGAAAATGTGGGTGATTGCGAAGCGTTACAGGGTATGACTAAAAAAGACTTGTATCCGATATGCGCCGTTACGTTTTCATATCGTAAGGTTGATAAGCTGACTCACAGAGATTTTCTGGGCGCAGTGCTTGGGGCAGGGCTGGAACGTTCGATGCTGGGAGATATTCTCGTGGCTGAGGATTATGCAATTGTGTTCTGTCTTGATGTTGTTCAGGAAATTGTCGATGGAATAACCAAGATTGGAAGATACGGGGTTAGGGCTGAGCATGGAATAACGAACGGGATTCCTGAACTCAGAACCAAGACGATGGAAAAAACACTGTCGTCTTTAAGACTGGATTGTGTTGTTGGGGCTTGCACGAATCTGTCAAGGGAGAAATCCGCATCGCTTATTAAATCAGGAATGATAAGTGCGGATTTTTCGGTGTGTCAAAATGTAAGTTTCACGGTG
>JBJESC010000016.1:0-5878 GCA_051882615.1 Oscillospiraceae bacterium | reverse complement strand
AAATTTCCTTCACGGTGTAATCCTTTGGGTCCTTAGAGAGTGCATAGCCGCCCTGATAGCCTCTGATTGTACGCAGCAAATCCGCGCGGTTGAGCAGCGGGACAATCTGTTCAAGATATTTTTTGGATATGTTCTGCCGCTTTGCAATATCCTTTAAAGCAATTACTCCTTCGTCCTTGTGCACAGCAAGGTCAATCATCATTCGCAGGGCATAGCGTCCTTTGGTTGAAATCTTCATTACAATCACCTTTCAATAATAGTAAACTAAAGCTTTCTGATTGAGTTGAATCGGTAAGAAGTTAAATCAGATACTACCTCCTATTATACCACTATAAATATATATTTTCAATAGGCTTTTTGATATTTTTCAAAAAAAGAAATAATTATGAGGAATATTCTGTCACATTAGACAAAACACCGTTTGAACATATATAGTATACTGGGTGTTTCAGCTTCTTGAATTAATATGCGAACAGGATGGCGAGAAAGGTGCAGATACGCGGAAACGTCACCACAGCTAGGCTTAGTGCCTGCTGTGGTGACGTTGACAAAGTAGATGTGCCTTTATCGACAGCCTGAAATACTGAGCATTTGTTTATTGCTAAACCCCCTTGAAATTTTGGATGTATTGTGTTATAATTAACAATGTTGTGTGATAGATATATCTTCCCATAACAGGTTCGTAACTCTCTGAATCGGCATATAATGTGTGGGAATATTATAGCTTTTGAAACAAAACCGAAAGGTTGATGATATGGATTTTGATTTTATTCGGAAATTTACACCGATGTATCTGGAAGCCGCACGGCTTACGGTAGTAATCGGTGTGATTGGAATATTGCTGGCGGCGGTAGTTGGTTTGCTGTGTGCGTTGGTGAAGTATTACCGTGTGCCTGTTGCAAAGCAGATTGTATCCGCTTATATTGAGCTTGCGCGAAACACTCCGCTGATTGTGCAGCTGTTTTTCCTGTATTTCGGCTTGCCGAAAGCGGGTATTCGTCTGTCGAGCGAAGCCTGTGCCATTATCGGACTTGCGTTCCTTGGCGGTGGATATATGGCTGAGAGCATTCTTGGCGGGCTTAATTCTGTTAAGAAAATCCAGCTGGAGAGCGCACTCAGTCTCGGAATGAAGCACAGTCAGGTAATGCAGTACATAATCTTCCCGCAGGCGGCTGCTGTTTCCGTGCCCGCGGTATGTGCGAACGTGATATTCTTGCTGAAGGAAACCAGCGTGTTCAGCGCGGTTGCTCTCGCGGACCTGATGTATGTGGCTAAGGACTTAATCGGTATGTACTACAACACTACCGAAGCACTTGTAATGCTGGTGCTGGCGTATCTTGCGCTTATTCTGCCGATTTCGATTGTGTTCTCGCTGATTGAAAGGAGGCTGCGCCGTGCAAGGAATTGAAATTCTGTTTATGGGCAACAACTTCCTGAGATTGCTTTCGGGATTGTGGGTGACGGTGCGGATTTCGCTGATTTCAATTGCGTTTTCGCTTGTACTCGGAACGGCGCTCGGAGCGGCTATGACGCTTAAAAATCCCGTAGTCAAGGCGTTTACCCGTGTGTATCTGGAGATTATCCGCATTATGCCGCAGTTGGTGTGGCTGTTTATCGTGTTCTTCGGAGTAACGAAAGCCACGGGCTTGAATCTCGGCGGCGAGCTGTCCGCAGTAATCGTGTTTACGCTCTGGGGAACAGCGGAAATGGGAGACTTGGTGCGCGGCGAGTTTAACGCTATTCCGAAGCACCAGTACGAGAGCGCACTTTCACTTGGTCTAACCAAGTTCCAGAGCTATGTTTACATAATTCTGCCCCAGGCGATAAGAGGGCTTGTCCCCAATATTATCAATCTGTCAACACGAATGATAAAAACCACCGCGCTTGTATCGCTGATTGGCGTTGCAGAGGTGCTGAAAGTCGGAAAGCAGATTATTGACGCAAACCGCTTTGAGTATCCCAATGCCGCAATATGGGTATATGCCGCGATATTTATGATGTATTTCGTTGTCTGCTTCCCGCTGTCGCTTGTTTCGGCAAAGCTGATGAAGAAGCAGAAAACAGAATGAGAGGTACGCTGTGTCTGAACATATAATTGATATAAACGGCTTGGTGAAGAGCTTCGGGGAGAATAAGATACTTGACGGAGTGTCGCTTTCGGTATCTCAGGGAGAGGTTGTCGTGGTAATCGGACCCTCGGGCTGCGGAAAGAGTACGCTTTTGCGCTGCCTTAACGGACTGGAACCGATAAGCGCGGGCAGTATCACCCTCCACGGAAAGCCTGTTGTATACGGCAGCAAGGATCTGCACGAAATTCGCCAGAAGATAGGAATGGTGTTCCAGAGCTACGACCTGTTCCCGCATCTGACGGTACTCAAGAACATTATGCTTGCCCCGATGAAGGTGCAGGGACGCTCTAAAGAAGACGTTGAAAAAGCCGCAATGGAGCTACTGGAGCGCGTCGGACTTGCCGACAAGGCGCACAGCTTCCCCTCGGAGCTGTCGGGAGGACAGAAGCAGCGTGTGGCAATCTGCCGCAGCCTGATTATGAATCCCGAGATAATGCTGCTTGATGAAATCACAGCAGCGCTTGACCCCGAAATGGTACACGAGGTACTCGGAGTAGTGCTCGACCTGGCAAAGAACGGCACTACAATGCTTATTGTAACTCACGAAATGTTGTTTGCGGAAGCGGTTGCCGACAGAATCGTATTTTTGGACGGCGGAGTAATCGTTGAGGAGGGAGAGCCTCACGAATTCTTCAAAAATCCGAAAACCGAACGTGCGCAGCGTTTCCTCAAGACATTTACATATAATTAAATTTCACAGAATGAAAGAAAGGCTAGGGTAATGGTATGAAATCATTTGGCATTATGAAGAAGCTTGCAGCAGGCTTTGCTGCGCTTGCAATGACGTTCGCTCTTGCGGGCTGCAGCGGCAATAACGGCGACAATTCGGGGAACAACGGCGCATTCAGAACGCTTGACGACATTAAGAAGAGCGGCACTGTAAAAATCGGTGTTTTCTCCGACAAGAATCCTTTTGGATATGTTGACAATGCAGGCAAATATCAGGGCTACGATGTTTATTTTGCAGAGCGTATCGCGGCTGACCTTGGAGCAACACTCGAGCTTGTTCCCGTAGAGGCTGCTTCCCGCGTGGAATTTCTAGAAACCGCAAAGGTGGACATCATTCTTGCAAACTTCACGGTAACTCCCGAGCGTTCCGAGAAGGTTGACTTTGCGCTTCCTTATATGAAGGTTGCGCTTGGCGTTGTTTCTCCCGACAGCGCGATTATCAAGGCTCCCGAGGAGCTTAACGGCAAGACTCTTATCGTAGTAAAGGGTACTACCGCAGAAACCTACTTCACCGAGAATTACCCCGAGGTAAAGCTCCAGAAGTACGACGAGTATAACGAGGCTTATTCCGCACTTCAGGACGGACGCGGTGACGCTTTCTCCACCGATAACACCGAGGTTCTGGCTTGGGCGAAGAGCAATCCCGGCTTTACAGTTGGCGTTGAGTCGCTTGGCGGCATTGACGCAATCGCTCCCGCGGTAACCAAGGGCAACGAAACGCTTCTCACTTGGCTGAACGACGAAATCAAGGCTCTCGGAAACGAGCAGTTCTTCCACAAGAATTACGATGAAACTCTTGCAGCTGTTTACGGCGCAGACGAAGCGTATAAAGAAAACCTCGTAGTTGAGGGCGGCGAGATGTAATCGCCTGATCGCAAATACAACGAACCCCGCCTTAAAAAGGCGGGGTTACAGTCTGTCGAAAAACCTATTATGTGTGGTGCAACAACCACAATGGGGGGTTGGGGGCGAAGCCCCCAATGCAGTCGCAGGCGCGCACGCGCCCGACTTCTCCCCCTCCCCCTTCGGGGGAGGGGGCAGGGGGTGGGGGTGCTACTCGCAGAAAAAGACTTTTTCGACAAGCTCGAACCCCGTCTTGAAAAAGGCGGGGTTAATTTGTTTAAATTCACTTTCCCAGTACATCGTAAATAGCATTTGCACAGCGGTCAACCGCTTCGTCAATCTCGCTTTCGTTGATGATAAGCGGGGGATTGAAGTAAATCACATCTCCCAGCGGACGAAGCAGCAGTCCGCGCTCAAGGGCTTTCTTGTAGATTTGGTAGCCCGTTCTCGCACGGCTGTCAAAGGCTTCTTTGGTTGCGGGATTTCTCACAAGCTCAATCGCGTTGATAAGTCCCAAATTTCGGATTTCGCCTGTGTGTTTGTATCTGCCCAGCCGTTCGTAAAGTTTGATGTTGAGGTAGATTGCGTTCCTGAACGCATTTTCAAGAATATTGTCCTCGCGGAATATCCGCTGCACGGCAAGGGCGCACGCGCAGCCGAGCGGATTTCCCGAGTAGGTGTGCGAGTGCATAAACGCTTTGCCCTCGGAGTAGTCAGCATAGAACGCGTCGTAAATCTCCTGCGTGGTAATTGTTATCGCCATAGGCATATATCCGCCCGTAAGTCCCTTGGAAATGCACATAATATCGGGACTTACTCCCGCGTGGTCGAACGCGAACATCTTTCCCGTTCGTCCGAAGCCTGTCGCAATCTCGTCCGCAATCAGCAGAACATCGTACTTGTCGCAGAGAGCGCGGAGCTTTTTGAGGTAGAGCGGGGGATACATACGCATTCCCGCGCTGCCTTGAAGCAGCGGCTCGACTATCATTGCGGCGGTTTCCTCTGCATAGCGCTCGAACGCTTTTTCGGCGTGTTCAAAGCATTCGCATAAGCAGCTGACGCGGATTTTTCCGTAGGGACAACGGTAACAGTCGGGAGCTTGCACACGAATTGTGTCCATCAGCATAGGCTGATAAATCTTCGCGTACAAGTCCATTGTACCGACCGATAAAGCGCCGATTGTCTCTCCGTGATACCCCTCGGTAAGGCACATAAAACGCTGCTTTTTCGGCTTTCCCGTCTGGTACTGATACTGGAACGCCATTTTCAGCGAACATTCCACCGCCGCCGAGCCGTTGTCCGAGAAGTTGAATTTGCACAGCCCTTTCGGGATAATCTTCATCAGTTCCTCGCAAAGCTTAATCGCAGGCTCGTGCGTGAAGTTTGCGAAAATAACGTGCTCCAGCGAATCTATCTGCTCCTTAACCGCAGCGTTGATTTTCGGGTTACAATGCCCAAGCAGATTGCACCACCAGCTTGACACTATGTCGATATACTCCTTGCCGTTCTTGTCGTAGAGCTTCACACCCTCGCCGTGGTCAACCACAATAGGCGGGAGAGTTTCGTAGTCCTTCATCTGCGAGCATGGGTGCCATATATATTTCAAATCCTGTGCGACCAATTCATAGTAATTCATTTCAAATCTCCTTGTAAAGTGCAGCGAGTACCTTGCTGTCAATATTGAGTTCCGTATCGCCCGCACGGACAACAGCGCACACCTTAATTTTTGTGATTTCCTCAATCATTGCCAGATTGTCAAGCTGCATTGTATCTCCCGTCCAATTATTTAAGATTATTCCGTTTATCGGGAGATTTCGCGCACGCATATATTCCACCGTTGTTACAACCGCGTTGATAGTTCCCAACCCTGCGTCTGCGATAATGAGTGACGGCAAATTCAACTCGCGGATAATGTCCTCAAGGAAAATAGTCGCCTCTTCATCTTTTCGGATAGGGCAGACGATACCTCCGCTGCCTTCCATTGTGAGATATTCGTATTGTGAAGCCGCTTTCGCAAATGCGGATTTCACAACGTCCATCTCCACGGGGTTACCCTCCAGCCTTGCTGCAAGGTGAGGAGAAACTGCCGTTTTGTAGAGATACGAGAGCAGCATTTCCTCACTCTCGCCGATGTTTGCAATTCGGTTGACGTAACCCGCGTCACTCTCGGAAACGCT
>JBJESC010000015.1:0-1569 GCA_051882615.1 Oscillospiraceae bacterium | reverse complement strand
TGCTCGCCAAAAACACGAAAATTCCGATTTTCGCAACCAATGGCACGGAGCTCTCCCTTAAAGAACGCGAGAAGCTCCCCGAAAACGCGATAGTCTACAACGCAAAAGAGGGCTACAAAAGCGCGGCTTTTGAGGTTTCCTGCTTTGAGACCTCGCACGACGCGGCAGACAGCGTGGGCTACAGAGTGAAGTTCAGGGACGAGCTGTTCGGCGTATGCACGGACACGGGTTTCGTTACCGAGAGCGCTAAGGCGGCGCTTGCGGGCTGCGGAACGGTACTTATCGAAAGCAATCACGATGTGGATATGCTCAGGCGCAATCCAAACTACTCCCCCGACTTGAAGCGGCGTATTCTCGGGGACAAGGGACACCTTTCAAACGACCTGTGCGCGGAATTTGCGGTGTCGCTGGTTCGCAGCGGAACAAGACACCTTGTTCTGGGGCATTTATCTCAGGAGAACAACTCCCCCGCAACTGCGGAGAACTGCACTAAACGTGCGCTTGAAGCGGCGGGGTTCAGAGCGGAGCGGGACTATACGCTCCACGTTGCTCCCGTTACTACGGACGGGGAATTTATCGCGGTATAACACAATTACAGGCTGAACAGAAGCACTGCGAGGTGCGTTTGTACAGTCTGTTTGTTATTTGAAACGGAGGCATTACTATGAAAAAGAAAATTTCGGCAGAGTCGATTCAAATGCTGCTTTTGCTGGCGTATTTCGTAATTCTCACCGTGGAGCGAATAATCAGCCTTGTGGCGGTGTTTACGGGGGATTTCTCCCAATACAACGGGCTGGACTACTATATGACGGCGGTTACGATTATTTCTCTTATCGGAACGTACGCCTTTATCGCTGTTAAGAGCAAATTCGCGCTGTTTAAGGGCGAGGGCGGGAAAAACTCCCTCGTGCCGCTGCCTACCGAGCAGAACTACCAAACGCTCTCCATTGCGGCGGGTATTCTGCTGGTGAGCGGAATGGTACATACTCACGGCTCAATTCCGCCCGTACAGTTCGTTTCCTATGGCTTTATCCTCGCTTCTATGGCTATCCACACGGCACTATCCGTGAAGAAAGAGGGCGGCGCGGACAGAAAGTGGCTGTCGTTCGCGTATATCGTGGCGTACTCCATGGCAATCCCCGTTGTCTACCACACGGAAATCCCGCTTGCGTATCTGTTCATTCCGATTGAGATTATCGTAAGCCTTGGAATGGTTATTCTGTTCACTGCAATGCTCGTCAGGTTCTACACGGGCAACGGAGAGAGCAGCTTTTCGATTGTTCCGTTTCTTGTCGGGCTGTTCGGAGACGGACTGGTGCTGTCTATGCGCTGGCACGAGGAAGTCAACATTATGGTGCTGATTTTCATTTGCGTAGCGACTGTCCTTTGGTTTACGGGAACAATTCTCGGAATTAACAAGCAGAAGAAATAACGAAAACCGCGCTCGAATGGGCGCGGATTTTTCATATCAGAATTGAGATTATCTCGTTGGAAACGAGGTTTTTTAACGGTCTGACTAATGCGGTCATTTGTTATTCTTCGCAATAATGCTCACAATAAGCTCGTCCA
>JBJESC010000014.1:0-5904 GCA_051882615.1 Oscillospiraceae bacterium | reverse complement strand
AAATTCTGTTATCGCGGATAAGTACCGCGCCATCGTGCAGCGGAGCTTTGTTGTAAAACAAATTGCAGAAAAGCTCGGGTTCGCATTCGGCGTTTATTATGCTTGTGGTTTCCTTCTCGATAATTTCGCCCAGCTTTGTTTCACGCTCAATTACAATGAGAGCGCCTGTTTTGCTGTCGTGAAGCCGCGAGCAGGCGTCTGCAATTCCTGCAATTGCCTTGTCCCGTGCGGATTTTCCTCCTGAAGTTTTATCAATCGACTGCGCAAAAGTGCTGACTCTTGTTCTGCCGACTTTTTCAAGGATTCTTCGCAGTTCGGGCTGAAATACGATAATAATTGCGATAATGCCGACCTGCAAAAAGTTATCAATCAGAAAGCCCATTGCTTTCAGCTTGAAAATCTGCACCAACACAAATACTATGACAATGAAAAATATTCCTTTAAGAAGCTGCATTGCGCGGGTTTCGCGCATAAGCTTAATGACATAGTAGACCAGAAATGTCAGAATTAAAATATCCAGCACATCAAAGAAATTGATTGAAAGAATGATGCGTGTAAAATTCTGAAATATATCGGTGATGTATTCAACAAGTTCTTCCAATGCGATGCTCCTTTTAGTCGCGTTCCTGTCCTCTTATGATAACACCGATAAAGTCGGGACCTGCATTGCAGCTTACCACAACACCGCACTTTTCAACCAGAGTAGGCGCGTATCCGACCTTCTTTGTCATTTTCTCAATGAATTCCTTTTCAAGCTCGGGATTGGTTGTGGTAACGATATTGTACGGAGTCTTGGGAATCATACGCTGGGAAATCGTTTCAACCGCCGCCTCAATTACAGCCTTTTCACCACGCGCTTTTTTAAGCACCTCTGTTACGCCGTCGTACAGTACGATAAGCGGTTTCAAGCCCATAAGCTCTCCGAAGAAAGAAGCGGCCGCGGAAATTCTTCCCGATTTCTTCATGTGCTTTAGTCCGAAGCCGATAATGAAAGCCTCCGTATGTTTAGCCCAGTCCTTAAGGTATTCGACTATGCTCTCGACCGTCTGTCCTTCAGAGAGCTTCTTGCAGGCTTCAAGTACAGGATAACCGTAGCACAAGGTGTAGCATCTTCCGTCAATAACATAGATTTTGAGGTCGGGGAGTTCCTCGGCAACATTGTTAGCCGCAATCTGAGCCTGTGCGAAAGTCTGAGAACCCGCAGCGTTAATAACATCTACGATAATCTCGCGGACGCCCTGTTCATAAAGCTCGCGGTACTTGTCCTCAAACTGAATTTGAGTAATCTGCGAATGCTTGGGAATTTCGTCGTTCTCTTTGAGAATTTTGTAGAATTCATCGGGGAGAATATCAATTCTGTCGAGCTTTGTTTCTCCGTTAATGGTTACAGCGAAGGGCATTACCACAAGGTACTTTTCCCATTCCTTTTCCGCTTCGGGAGAGATGTCGCAGCCGCTGTCTGTGATTATTCTAACGTTTTCGTTCATATGTAGTTTCCTTTCTTACAGGTCGTTTATGCCTGTGACCAATCGTATTTAGTGAGTGAGCCGTTATTCTGCAGCTCGGGGAAATCCCACTGCCTTAAAACTTCGTATGCAGCAATCGCAACGCTGTTTGACAGATTAAGGCTTCGCAGGGTGGGCATCATTGGAATTCTTACGCAGTTTTCCTTGTTGCGAAAGAGCAGCTCTTCGGGAAGTCCTGCGTCCTCGCGTCCAAAGACAATGTAACAGTTATCGGGATACTTAACGTCCGAATAACGGTTCTGCGCCTTTGTTGAGAAGTAAAAGCACTGCCCGTTGGTTTTCTGCAAAAACTCATCAACGCTGTCGTAGTAGGTTAAGTCCAGATAGTGCCAATAGTCGAGCCCCGCTCGTTTCAGCTGCTTGTCGGTCGGTTCGAAGCCCATAGGTCTTACTATATGAAGACTTGCTCCCGTGACCGCGCAGGTTCGCGCGATATTTCCCGTGTTCTGTGGGATTTGCGGTTCAACCAGAACGATATTCAGTTTCACTTCAAT
This sequence comes from Oscillospiraceae bacterium, assembly GCA_051882615.1. Lineage (GTDB taxonomy): Bacteria > Bacillota > Clostridia > Oscillospirales > Ruminococcaceae > CAG-115. The sequence goes on along the minus strand of JBJESC010000014.1, from coordinate 3,884 downwards.
ACTCCGTTCCTAAACTTGATACTTTCTTATTATAACATAAGAGCGTTCTTTTTGCAAGGGCTTTTCTTGCTATCTTGACAAATATATTTTAATATGTTAGAATAAATTGAAAAAAACACGGAGGAAAAGCGCCGTAATGAAAGAAAAGATATTGTCTTGTGAAAAACTCAGGGAAGAGCGCAGCGGAAATCTGGCGTTGGCGATTGATATTTCCAATAATCTTATGGTTGCTGTGTGGTATGACCTGCAACTGAAACGTCGTTTTGCTAGAGCGTCTTTGTTCGGAATTGAGATAAGCCCTGATAATGTGTGCGAATGCGTAATAAAATTGGTAACCTCGTCTATGAGAAACTTAGATGTCATAAGCTCCGAAATCAGTTCAGTAGGAATTGCAGCTTCGCTGAGGATAGAGGGCGTTCTTGAAGAAGAATTATCGCCCTATGATTTATATTTAAATCCGGATATTGAATTCTATTATGTTCCGTATATTTCCGCGTCAATAAGCGGACGATTTACTGCTTCGCTCCTCACTCTTCCGGAGGATGATTGTCTTGCTGCTGATTTCGGAAAGGAGCTTTGCATTGCAGAGAAGAGGAGAAATACATATCGCTGCGCGTCTTTCCCGCTTTCGGGGGCGTTTGACGGTTCGGGTTACGAGAGCGGAATTCCCTCGGAGAACGGTGCTATTGACTTCGTTCGTGCCGAAAATGACGGGACTATCGTTTACGAGGTTATCGGTGATGGTGACAGCGCTGGTATTTCGTCGTGCGGAGCTGCTGCTTCCGTTTCGGTTATGCTGGATATAGGAGCACTGGACAGCGATGGAATAATGACCGACCGCGACTTGTTTGCAATAGGAGAGGACTATTTCGTCTCGCAAAATGATGTCCGCGTGTTCCAGACGGATAAGGCGAGCGCGGCGTCGGCTCTGAGGCAGTTTTCGGGAACGTCAAAGGCGTTTCTTTCGGGGGAGATTTTCGCCTCGCCGCACGGACTTCGCCTGATGACCAAGCTTGGAGTAATTCCTAAGTCATTTTCCCCCGCGTTTTGCAGGAATTCGGCTGAGCAGGGAATTATAATGTGCCTTGAAAACCCGGAGGCTCGCGAAAGGGCTGCGTTTATTGCTAAAAATGCTCTTGATGTAACTGCGGATTTGCTTCAAGGCTATGATGAAAACTATTTTGATAATATTTCATTTGAAAAAAAGTGTGAAAATTAACAAAAAGCACTTGATTTTTTTGGTTGATAGTGTTATAATAGTATGGTGTGGGTGTCTGGTTATGAGTTTGTGCACAAAAAGTTTATGTTGCGAACAGATAGACGCCCAAAGGGTAGTCCGCTGAAAACCGAGGAATCGACCTCGGGCGAATTGTTTTCTTCGCTCGGAATAAGCCGAATTCAAGAAAACCCTACAGGCTCCAAGGAGGAAATATGGACGCTTTAAAACTTATTGAACAGAGCAGCTTGAAGGAAGCAGCTCCCGCAATCGAAATCGGTGATTACGTTAAGGTTTACGTAAACATCAAGGAAGGCGACAAGAGCCGTATTCAGATGTTCGAGGGTACTGTTATTGCTAAGAAGCACGGCGGTATCAACGAGACATTTACCGTAAGACGTGTTGCTCACGGCTGCGGCGTAGAGAGAGTATTCCCTGTACACTCTCCGTCTGTTGACAGAGTAGAGGTAGTTAGAAACGGTAAGGTTCGCAGAGCTAAGCTGTACTACCTGCGCGACAGAGTTGGTAAGGCTGCTAAGGTTAAGTCCAAGGTTTAATCCACGGATATTCCCTGTGTGCTTCGTCACACAGGGATAATTCTGAAAAAAGGAAAAGCTATGAACGAGTTTGAAAAAGAAAACATCAGCCCCGAAGAAGCCTCGGAAAGTAATCGTAATGAAGAGATGAATTCCGATGTTTTCGCTGCTTCCCCCGATGGGGGCGAGGCTTCGGAGCAGAGCGACAAAGACGGAAAAACGGAAAGCAAGCCGTTTTCCGAAGCGCTGGATTGGGTTAACAGCATTGTGTACGCAGTTGTGGCGATGCTTATTCTCAATTTGTTTTTCTTTCGTTCAATCACCGTTTCGGGCGATTCTATGAATAATACACTTGTTGACGGCAACAAGGTTATTCTCACAAACTTCTTTTATTCTCCGAGCTATGGCGATATTGTCGTGGTTCAGGCGAATAAATTGATAAACAAGAATACGGGAATGTACGGAGAACCCATTATCAAGCGTGTAATCGCGGTAGAGGGTGATACCGTGAGAATTGATTTTATCGCGGGCGAGGTTTACGTTAATGATAAGCTTCTTGAAGAAGATTACATTAAGGATTTGACTCATCTGCGTTCGCACGACTGGATGGAAAGCGGTAAGACATACACCGTTCCCGAGAATTGTGTATTTGTGATGGGTGACAACAGAAACGTCTCCAACGACAGCAGAAACCTTGTTGACGTTGGATTTATTGACGAAAATATGATTATGGGCAGAGCGATTGTTCGCTTTTCTCCCATTAAAGAGTTTAAGTGGTTATGAGCGATATTCAATGGTTCCCCGGGCATATGACAAAAACTCGTCGGCTGATTGAGGCTGACCTGAAAATGGTAGACGCTGTTGTCGAGGTTATAGACGCGAGAATTCCGCAAAGCAGCAGAAACCCGATTATCGACGAGATTTGCGCGGGAAAACCGCGAATTATGATAATGAATAAGTCGGACGTTGCTGATGATAAGGCAACCGCCTTGTGGAAGAAGCATTTTGAGAAACAAGGAATGACTGTCATTGTCTGCGACTGCAGGAGCGGTAAGGGCTTGAATACCTTTCTTCCCGCGGTTAAGCGTAAGCTTTCGGAGCTGATTGAGCGAAGAAAAGCGCGCGGAATGATTGGCAAGGCGCTCCGACTGATGGTAGTCGGAATTCCGAATGTCGGAAAGTCCTCGTTCATTAACCGAATGGCAAATTCGAAGAAAACCAAGGTAGGCGACAGACCGGGAGTCACACGCGGAAAGCAGTGGGTTTCCATTGATAAGGACGTGGAGCTTCTGGATATGCCGGGAATTCTGTGGCCAAAGTTTGACGATAAGCTGGTGGCGCAAAGGCTTGCGTTTACGGGAGCTATCAAGGACGAGGTTATGGATACCGAGGCACTTGCAAGAGCGCTCGGCGCGACGCTTGTTGAAGAGTACGAGGATTTGTTTAAGTCAAGATACAAGATTTCGGGCGAAGGCGATGTCCTCACGGAGATTGCAAAAGCGCGAGGAATGTTGATTTCGGGCGGAGAGCCCGATACTGAACGCGCGGCGGCTACGCTTCTTGATGAATTCCGCGGAGGAAAAATCGGAAGGATTACGCTTGACGTTCCAACGGAGACGAATAATGGGTAAACATCAGAAAAGTGCCGAAACTCAGCTCGTGATAGAAAACTCGGATAACTTGTCGCTGAGAGATTTTGACAGGCTTGTTTTTGAAAAATACGGAACGGTCTGCGGAATTGATGAAGCGGGACGCGGACCTCTGGCAGGCGATGTCTACGCGGCGGCGGTTATACTTGACCTTGATAATCCCATTGATGGGCTTAACGACAGTAAGAAGCTCTCGGAGAAAAAGCGCGAGGCACTCTATCCTCAGATTATTGAAAAAGCAAAGGCATATTGCATAGCCTTTGCAACTGTTGAGGAGATAAACGGAACCGATATTCTGTCTGCCGATTTGCTTGCAATGAAGCGAGCGTATGAAGGATTGGGAATGGCAGCGGATATTGTGATTGTTGACGGAGATGTGCTTCCCGAGATTGATGGGCAAATCAAAAATCTCAATGGGGGTGACGCAAAATCCGAGGCAATTGCGGCGGCGTCGATTCTCGCAAAGGTTTCCCGTGACCGATA
>JBJESC010000013.1:0-5920 GCA_051882615.1 Oscillospiraceae bacterium | reverse complement strand
CCGTCTCTGATAAGCGAAGAAGTTCCGTTGTGGGAATTGTCTATAATATTGTGAGGAGGAACTGCAAATACTTCTCTGCCTTGCTCAAGAGCGTGACCGGTCGTGAGGAAGCAGCCGCTTTTTTCTCCGGCTTCAACGACAAGCGTACCGTGCGACAACCCCGAAATAATTCTGTTCCTATATTTGAAATACTCGCCCGAAGTCTTATCGAATGGCAGAAGCTCGCTTATTACAGCTCCGCCGTTGTCGATTATTTTGCGTTTTAATGCTCCGCTTCCGGAAGGGTAGTCCACGAGAATTCCGCAGGCACACACGCCGATAGTAGTTCCTGCGCTGTTAAGGCAAGAGGTGTGAGCGGCGGAGTCAAGCCCGTATGCCAATCCGCTGACAATTACTGTTCCCAGCTTTGCCAGCGGGGAGACTATGTAGTCGGTAACACGATAGGCATAGGAAGATGCGTGTCTCGTGCCAACTACGGAAATAGCAAACTTGTCATTCAGCTTTTCAAGGCTTCCTGCAACGAAGAGCACAATGGGCGGGTTGAATATGTTCTTTAATGCCTCGGGATATTCTTCGTTGTCAAGTGTGATAATCCTGACGCCGTTTTTGGCACAGCAGTCCATTATTTTTTGAACGTCTGCGGTTCTGGTGACCTGTGCGCGGTGCTTTTCTTCATCGGTCAGAGATTGAATATCACCATCGCGGATAGCCTTAGCCGCTTCCGTTGCATTATAGTCGTACTTTTCTAGAATTTCTGTTGTCTTTGGGTTGTATGGCTTCATAACAAGAAGCAGCCAAAGCCAGACTTCAACAGGATTTGTCAAAAAAATCACCTCCGGGAAATTCTTCTTGATAAAATTATACCCTATTTATCGAAAAATGTCAATACACCCTCTTTAAGTTCACAGATTAATTCAGATAAAATAAATAGAAAATTGTGAAATACCCGAATTAACTGTATATACAACAGAGATACAGGTATAAACCCATCTGCGCGTAATATTTCAGAGTGCTGCCTTTTCGGCAGGGGGTTGACTTTTTTTGCGAAATCAATTATACTTAATATTAAGTGTAGTTTAATGATAATCGGAGAAAAGGGAAAATGGGAAACAGGTTTGCAGTAATTGATACAGAAACAACGTGGGGCGATGACGTAATGTCGATAGGCGTAGCCATTGCGGATTGCCGCACGTTTGATTTGATTAAAGAAAGGTACTACATACTTACTCCGTTTAAAAATCACGGAGGAATGTTTTCAAATGTACTGTATCTTAAGGAGCCTGACCTAGAGTGCTCGCGTGAATCGGCAATGCTTGATTTGAAAATCTGTCTTACTCAATACGGAGTGGAGGACATTTTTGCGTACAATTCGCTGTTCGATTATCGTCACCTCCCCGAGTTAAGCAGTTTCAGATGGTTTGATATTATTAAGGTTGCGGCATATAGGCAGTACAATAAGAAAATCCCCGCTTCCTTTGAATGTTTTAAGACGGGGAAGCTGAAGCGCGGCTACGGGGTAGAGGAAATATATAGAATGCTGAGCGAGGGTTCCTATTATGAGAAGCATAATGCCCTCACCGACGCGGTTGACGAGCTTGCGATAATGAGAATGCTTTCGCTTGATTATTCCGAATTTTCCGTGGCAAGAATAACACCCGTCGGTATTCCAATAAGATAAATCGGAGAAACAAATGATTGGAGAAAATATTCTGAATGCGCCTTTTGTGCGCGAGATGTGTGATACAACCGCAAATATGTACCGACTTGGCTGGGACGAGCGAAACGGCGGAAACATCAGCCTCTTGCTTGATGAGGAAGAGGTAGGGCGCTACCTTGATTTGGGTAAAGTTATACGGGAAATCCCAACGGGATTTGACGCGTCGTGGGCGGCAGGAAAATACTTTATCGTTACGGGGACAGGAAAGTATTTCAAGAACGTACAGTCTGCCCCTGAGGATAATCTCGGAATAATACGAATAAGCGCCGATGGCAAGAGTGCCGAGCTGCTTTGGGGATACGCTGATGGCGGCAGTTTTACGAGTGAATTGCCTTCGCATATTCTTAGTCACGCTGCTCGTATGAAAGCGGATAGTCAGAACCGCGTTATAATGCATTGCCACCCTACAAACATTATAGCAATGACGTTTATTCACGAGCTTGACGAACGAGAGTTTACCCGTTCTCTGTGGAGAATGATTACGGAGTGTATGATGGTGTTTCCGGATGGAGTGGGAGTGTTGCCGTGGCAGCTGTGCGGAACGAATGAGATTGGAATAGCTACCGCCCAAAAGATGGAGTACGTTCGTTTGGTAATATGGGCTAATCACGGAATATACGGAGCGGGCAGAAATCTTGATGAAGCGTTCGGTCTGATTGAAACGGTTGAAAAAGCTGCACAGATTTATATGCTTACTTCGCATTTGCCGCGGATTAACACAATATCAGACAATCAGCTCAGAGAAATAGCCGCAAAGTACAGTTCTGTTTTCAGAAAGGATTATCTGGATTAAAAAGGAGTATGCAAACACAAAATACTTTGGCATATCAGATTAGTTTTAGAAAAATCTCAAAAAGCCGGTGAATTAAGCGAGGACAGCCGTTAATGAAACAATACTATTCCATAGCAAAGCGCGACAATAACCCACTTCGTGATTACCTTTTAATCAATAAATTTCAGTCGAAACACTATCCCTCGGAGCCTTGCTTGACGGTTCGGGAATTTTCCGAACTCGGAGTGAAAGTGAAAACGGTTGTCGGCTCTGCCAAGTGCCTTGTAATCGGATTTTCCGAAACAGCCGTTGCGGTAGGCGCATATATTTCTCGGGAATTGAATGCGCGTTTTATCAGTACTACCCGTGAAGAAATTCCCGACTGTTTTGAGCGTATCTGCTTTGAGGAGGTACACTCCCACGCTTCATCTCATTCGCTTTGCATAAGGAGTGAGCTGTTTTCGGGAATTTCTGCTCTTGTAATCGCTGACGACGAGTTTACTACGGGAAATACCGCCGTAAACCTTGTTAATGCAGTTCGGGGATTTTTGCCCGACCACTGTAAAATCTACGCTGCCTCGTTTATTGCAAGCAGGAAAAGCATTGATTTCTTTCGGGAAAACGGGATTCAGCCCATATATCAAATGAAATATGAGGAGATAGGTTCGTTGCAATTCCCGAATAAGTTCAAACCCGACTCGGATATTCAGCCCAGGCATTTTGATTTGCAGATTGAAGAAAACGCTTTGCTTGATTTCAGAATGGGCGTATCGGGAAATTCTCTCTTCTGCGAGTATGAGCGGCTTTGCGAGAGCGTTTTAAAAAAGTCAGCCGATATACTTGAGAACTCCAAAAACGTTTGCGTTATTGGCACAGAGGAAAATTGCATTTTGCCGATTGTGTTCGGAGAAATGCTATCCAATCGTGGATATTCCGTAACTGTTCAGGGTATGACAAGAAGCCCCATTCTTCCTGCGGCGGACAATGATTATCCTATGAGAACACGAGCAAAGCTCCCCAGTCTTTATGATAATAACAGAAATGTATATCTGTACAATTTAACCGATTGCGACGCAGCGTTTGTATTCACGGACGCAGAAAAACCGTCTGCCGAAGCAATAGATATGCTTGGCGGAGCATTACCTGCAAAGCATACTGTTCTGGTATGTCAGAAAAGCGCGCTTGTGAATACATCTGTTCGGAAGAACGATGGTATTGTATTGCTGAAGGACATCACAGGAAGAGTTGAACCGCTTCCGTCCGAGGAGCGAGAGAAGTATATCAGGAGCGGAGTACATTACTGCGAACTGCTTCCTGCGGAATATGAGCCTTCCTGTGAATATCTGAGACTGTATGAACGCGGTCTGGAACAATGGGCTGACGCAACGGCAAGCGCGGTGGCGTCGATTGCCGAGCAGATTTTCTCGGCGAAAGGCAGAAGAGCGGTAATTGTGTCGCTTGCCCGTGCGGGCACTCCGATTGGAGTGCTGATTGTTCGTTATCTTCGCATAAAGTATGGCGTGAATGTCGCGCATTATTCTGTTTCGATAATTCGCGGGCGCGGTATTGATAAAAATGCCCTGCGTTATATACTCGCTCGTCACAGCCCCGAGGATTTGCAATTTGTAGACGGCTGGACGGGCAAGGGCGCAATAAATTCTCAGCTGGTAGAAGCGCTTAAGGATTTCCCCGAAATAGACAATAACCTAGGAGTACTTGCGGACCCCGCGGGAGTGTGCAGCCTGTGCGGTACGCACGACGATATTTTTATTCCGTGTTCCTGCCTTAACGGAGTAGTTTCGGGTTTGTTCAGCAGAAGCTTTTTGCGAAGCAATTTGATAGGAGAAAATGATTTTCACGGAGCGGCTTATTTCTCTCAGCTGGCTTCGGGTGACAGAACATACGAATTTGTCGAGCGCGTTGAGCGCAGCTTCGATTTGAGCGGCAAAACCTCTCCTGTTATGCCGTGCGATTACGGCTGCGGTCTGGAGGAAACAAAGTGTATTGCAGAAAAGTTCGGAGTAAGCGATATTAACCTTGTAAAGCCGAGTATCGGTGAAACTACGCGCGTTCTGCTTCGGCGAATTCCGCGTGTTATTCTGCTGAAAGAAAAGGGAAGCGACCTCACCGCGCATATTGAAGAGCTTGCAGAAGAAAGAGGCGTTCGCGTCGAAGAGTATCCGCTGAAATGTTATCGTGCTGTTGGGATAATTTCAAATGAAGAAACCCCTTGACAATTATTGGAGAAATGTGTTATAATAAACTAAATAGAGAAACGAGGTGGTTTTATGGCAATAAGTCCGATAACAGGTGCTGCGGCTCTGGGTGTAGCCGAATTAGAGGGAATATCGCCAAAAAGCACTCGGGCCGATATTCAGAATACTGTTGAGAAACTGAAGAAACAACGCGATGAATACAAGAGTGAAATAGATTCCATTGCGCGTGACAGAAAAATTGGCGAGCTTGACAAGCGTATTGACAATCTTGAAAAACGTATGGCGAAGATGAAAGAGCCGGACGGTAAGGAAGAATGTCAGACCTGCAAGAATCGTAAATATCAGGACGGCTCGGACGATCCCGGCGTTTCGTTCAAGTCTCCGACGAAGGTTGACGCAGGTTCTGCCGAAGCTGCTGTCCGTTCGCACGAGTATGAGCATGTTAACAGAAATCAGGCTAAAGCTTCGCGCGAGGGGCAGGAGATTGTCTATCAGAGCGTGCGAATTAAGCACGGAATATGTCCCGAATGCGGTGATGATTATGTTGTTGGCGGCGTTACAACGACTGTGACTAAGCCTAAGCGTGATGAGCGTTTTGAAGTCGGTATGTATGACAAATCTGCGGAAAAGGGAAAGTTTTTTGACGCAATTGCGTAAGAGGACTTATTTTGAATTTAGAAAAACCGCCTTTTCGGGTATGAGAAGGCGGTTTTGCAGTAGAAAATTTACCCCGATAATTGGAGGGAATTATGCGTATTTTTATATCTCATTCGTCTAAGGAAGCAGAGCAGGCGGCAGAAATTTGCAATAAGCTGGAGAAATCGGGACATACCTGTTTTTTGGCACCCAGAGATATACGTTCGGGCTGCGTTTATGCGGAAGAAATTCTTAACGGAATTGACGGTTCGGATATTATGCTTCTTCTCCTGTCACGGGAGGCGAATAGTTCTCCTCACGTCCTCAGGGAGGTTGAGCGCGCGGTGAGTAAGAAAAAGGCGATTATTGTCTACAAAATGGAAGAGGTGACATTGAGTAAGTCAATGGAATACTTCCTGATGACTCACCAATGGGTTAATTTTAAGGAAGACAGCGGCTTTGACGAAATAATAAGGCGTGTGAATGAATACGCGGCTGCGCAGTCGGCGGATAGCACGGTTAAGTTGGAAGAGGATATTCGGATTTCTCCTACCGCAGAGATAAAAACAGGTGCTTCTG
>JBJESC010000012.1:0-5921 GCA_051882615.1 Oscillospiraceae bacterium | reverse complement strand
TATTTCGTTCGGTTTGGTGATAGATTAAGCGAAAATTTTTCGGTATAATGTGTTGCGAAAGGAGCTGAAAAAATGGCTGAAATCACGATAATTCCGGCGAAAAATCAGCCGTTGGAAATAGTCCGAACTGCCGCTTACGCGCGAGTTTCAAGCGACAGCGAAGACCAGCTGAACTCGTTCGCAGCGCAGATTCGCTACTACACCGAGCTGCTCAAAAACAGCACTGACGCGGTGCTCGTGGATATGTACGCGGACGAAGGAATCACCGGTACTTCCGCGGCGAAACGTCAGGATTTTCAGCGGCTTATGAGCGATTGCCGCAAGGGAAAAATTGACCGAATTCTCACAAAATCCGTGTCAAGATTTGCGCGAAACACGACCGAATGCCTGGCGGCTGTACGCGAGCTGAAGGCGCTTGGCATAAGCGTTTACTTCGAGAAAGAGGACATCGAAACCGCCGAAATCAGCACGGAAATGCTGCTGGCTTTGTACAGCCAATTCGCGCAGGAAGAGTCGATTTCAATATCGAAAAACGTGCGAATGGGAGTCCACAAACAAATGTCTGACGGAACCTACAAAAATCCGTCCGCGCCTTTTGGGTATGAATATGTTGACGGAAAACTTCGCGTAAATTCCAAAAAATCTGCGATTGTAAAGCGGATTTTTGAGTGGTACGCAGGTGGAATCGGAATGAGCGAAATCACTGCTCGGTTGAATTCGCACGGCGACGAAATCTGGCATCGCGGGACTGTTCGCAGCATTCTCACAAACGAAAAATATATCGGGGATTCGCTGCTGCAAAAGCGCTTTACAACCGACACTTTGCCCTTCAAAAAAATTAAAAATCGCGGTGAAAAAGAGCAGTTTTATGTAAGCGGAACGCACGAGCCGATTGTGGAAAAATCGCTCTTCGACAGCGTTCAGAAAATACTCTCGGAACACAAAAAACCAAGTGGATTTGTGAAAGAAATCAGCCCGTTCAGAAGGAAAATTTTCTGCGGAAACTGCGGCGTTTCATTCAGGCGAAAACGGCAGAGAAATCACATTTATTGGGTGTGCAGAAGGCACGATGAATCCGCCGAAAAATGCCCGATAAAGCAGATTAGAGAAAGCGAATTTTGCGCGGCATTCGTGAGATTGTGGAACAAGCTCCAATCGCATTACAAAGCCGTTCTTGTGCCAATGTTAAGGCAGCTTGAAACGCTTTACGAGAAAGAAAAATCGGGTGATTTTCAGCTCGCAAATCTGCGGAAAGAAATCGCAGAAATCAAGCAGCAAATCCACTTGCTGACCGTGCTGAATTCGCAGGGAACGCTCGATGACGCGTACTTCAAATCGCGCTCGCAGGAGCTTGACAGGAAGCTGATGACGGCGCAAAAACAGCTCCGCGCAAGCCTTGATGATGAGGAAAACGAACGGCTTGACGAGCTGCGAAAACTGATTGCAATTCTCGAAAAATCTGAGCCGATAACCAAATTTGACGAGATAAAATTCGGACAAATTGTGAGCAAAATCACGGTACTTTCGGAGTCGGAAATACGGTTCGATTTAATAGGCAGAATTGGCTTTACAGAGCCGATTGAGAGGTGACAAAATGCTGAAAAACAGGAGTATTCCGTTCGGGTATTGCGTGGTGAATGGCGGCTTTGCGGTGAACGAAATCGAAGCCGAAGCGGTGCGAAAAATCTTCGCGGACTACATAAGCGGGAAATCGCTAAAAGCAATCGCATCCGAGATGAAAATTCCGTACAATTCGGAAAAAAGTTGGAACAAAAATACGATAAGCCGAATCCTCGACAACAAAAAATACACCGGCGAAAACGGCTGTCCGAGGATTATTTCCGATGAAGATTTCTTGCGTGTGTCGGAAATAAAAGCCGAGCGCAACAAGTACCGTAAGCCCGCTCTGAAAGCCGATTTACAAGACGTTCTACAAGCGGATTTTACGGCAACCGAATATGTTTCAAACGAAGAAATTGAATGGATTTCAAATGAGATAAAACGACTTTTGCAAGCGGAAAATTCCGAAAAAGAAACGATTGAAAACTTGATTTTTGAGTGTGCACAAATGAAATATTCTGCAATAATCGAGGTGAAAAAATGACCGAAACAGACGTTCCGAATAAGCCGAAAATCATCGTAATTCCGGCAAAAAATCGCGATGAAATTCGGCGAAAAACGCGCTTGAAAGTTGCCGCGTACTGCCGCGTCAGCACCGACCAAGAGGAGCAGGAATCGAGCTACGAAGCGCAGATTTCCTACTACACCGAGAAGATAAAAAACAACTCGGAATGGGCGCTCGCGGGGATTTTCGCGGACGAGGGAATCACCGGAACTCAGGCGAAAAAACGTCCCGAATTTCTGAAAATGATTGGGCTTTGCCGGCAGCGAAAAATCGACCTCATTCTCACGAAATCCCTGTCAAGATTTGCACGAAACACGGTTGACAGCCTGAACTACATACGCGAACTGAAAGCGCTTGGCATAGCGGTTTTCTTCGAGAAAGAGAATATAAATACGCTCGAATCGGACACCGAAATGATGCTGACAATCATGTCTTGTTTCGCACAGGCAGAGTCCGAATCCATCAGCAAAAATGTCTCGTGGGGCATTCGACAGAGTTTCAAGAATGGCAACGTGCCAATGCAATACGCGAGGCTGCTCGGCTATAAAAAGGGCGAGAACAATCTCCCTGAAATTGTACCTGATGAAGCCGAAATCGTTAGGGAAATTTTCCGTAGATACCTTGACGGCGCGAGCATGGAGCAGATTGCGAATCACTTGAATAATATGGGGTTGACAACAAAGGGAAGCGGCTCGCCTTACCGAAAAATCGCAATTCAGAGAATTCTGACAAACGAAAAATACACGGGCGACGCGCTTCTCCAAAAGACGTATGTGACCGATTGCATTACAAAGAAAACTCGCAAAAATAATGGCGAACTACCGATGTACTTGGTGAAAGATCACCATGAGCCGATCATCTCCAGAGTCGACTTCAACAGAGTGCAGGAAGAAATGGCACGGCGGTCGGCAAAGCGTGTAATCGCAGATAAACTCACGAAAACCGAACAGGGAAAATACAGTGCCAAATACACTCTATCGGAATTGCTGAAATGCGGTGAATGCGGGACTCATTACAGGCGAGTGACATGGACGGCTAAAGGCTTCAAGGGGATAAAGTGGCGCTGTATCAACCGAATTCAATATGGAAAGCGAAAGTGTCACAATTCCCCAACCATTGATGAAGAAATGCTCCACAAAGCAATCGTGAGTGCGATTAACGAATTCTGCGATGTCAAGGACGATGTGTCAAGAGTTCTCCGCGAGAGCATAACCGAGGTGCTTGATTCCAATCTGAACGGTAGTATTCAGGCGGCACAACAGAGGATTGATGAACTCACCCGCAACATTGACGAGCTGATAAAACTGGTGACCGTTCCGGAAACTGCCGAAAGTGCAATGAGCGATATCTCAAAATTCAGCGAAGAAATGAAAGCACTTCGTGAATTCATCGAAAACGAGAAGCAAAAGACAGCCGTTTCGGAAAGCAATTCCGAACAACTGAACGAGGTACTAAGACGACTTGAGAACGAGGATTTCACGTTGACCAAGTATGATGATGTGGCGGTGCGGCAGCTCATCGAACGGGTAACAGTAGAAAGCAAAGACACCATAACGGTCAGATTTAAGGGCGGGTTTGAATTGAGAAAGGAACTAGAGAATGACAATTGATAAGAAAGGGATTACGGTAAGAATTGACGCGGGGCTTCATGCGGAGGTTCGGCAGTATTTGGAGAGCCATGAGATGACAATGGCAGAGTTTGTCGCGTTGGCATTACAAGATGAACTCCACCCTAAATTGAATACGGAGGAAAAGAACATGGGAAATATGCGAACACTGGCATTCCAAGTGCCGGAGGAACTGTTTCAGAAGATCAAGGACTACTTGCAGCGTAATAATATGACGCAGAAGGAGTTCATGATTGGGCTGATCGAGAACGAGATTGAGCGGGATTTGGCGCAGAGGCAAGCTGAAATCGAAGCTACAGAAAATTCCGAGAGTGTATCCGAAGACAGTGAATATCTCAATGATGATGAACTCGAACAGAGTGAGTGTGAGGACGAAGGTATGGGCATGACGATGGGGACGTGAAATCGTACAAAATAAAGTGTCGCATTTTGGAGAAAACACAGATTTTGTTACCGTTCACGCAGGATTTTGACATCTTGGGAAATGGTGGGTTGAAATGTGAACAAAAGTGTATTATAATGGTACATAGGTAGGATTGTACGAATGTGGATTTTTTTACTAATGAGGTTTTAAAATGAAAAGTTTTCTTTTTAAAAAGCACAACAGAACCTTGTTTTGTGCTTTTGTCTTAATTCTTGCTACATATGTATTTTATATCCTTCAAATTGTTGGCTCCATCACTGATGTGGTAAACTATACCACATTTATTGGATTTGGTATTACTATTCTTAGTGATATTTTTATCATTACGGGAAAACCAAAAGTAAAAAATGTAATTGAATATCAGCAAAATGATGATAATGTATTTACTGGATTAATATCTTCTCAGAAAAGCGGGAAGAACTTACTTTCGCGCAAAACTCACAGGGAAAGATTAAAATCTTTAATAGTATCAAGGTTGGATCAAGTTGAAATTATTAATGTTATATTATTAACTGGCGAGAGCGGGTCTGGGAAGTCAACATTACTTAACTTGTTATACGAAGATATTAAAGAAGACAATTATAATGTTGTAAAATTTGATGAATACAATACCTTCAAGTATGATATGGCCAAGTCATCTTCTAAAAGCAAAGATGGAAAGACTATTTTTTTGCTTGATGGGTTTGAACAAAGTCTTGAGGGAGAAAATGCAAGTGATTTTAAAGCATGGTGTAAAAGCAATGAAGACTATCTAATTAATTACATTTTTGTTTTATCTTTTCCTCAAGCCTATATTTCCCAAGTAAATAATGAGTTGCGAAGCATTTCTGATAACATCCATTTGGACATTTATATTCTAAATCTCGAATTGGATGACGAAGATGAATATATAGATAAAATTGCACGACGTTTTAGAATATCTGCAACTTCCGTTAAAGGTATTTGGCAAGACATTCAATCCAATTCCAACATATCTAGTCACAGCAACCGTATTAATAATAAAAATGAATATGGCGTCAAATTGTTATGCGAAGAGCTGTTAAAGATAAAAATGGGAATCGCCCCTTTGATTGAAATAGAATTTTTAGCTGATATTATCAATCGAATAGACGTTTCCGAACTAGAGAGCGATAACTTTCTTAATAAATATTTTGATGATTGGGTAAACCAATTTGAAAACAAAGCTATAGCATATTCTGTTTTATCTTTGTTCACCAGAATTAGATTGTATAGCAAATCGGATATAAAGTATATTACATTTGAAAATAATAAATCCGTTGAAGCGATTGTGGATATTCTGTCTGTTTCTCCCTTTTTGCAAAAATATGATATTGCAGAAAAATCATTTATCCTCAAACATGGGTATTTAATTGGGGTTATTAATCGTTATCTTTCTGATAAAGATATTCCTGATGGTGCAAGGTGTTACATAGCATATTTTACAGAGAAATCAAACAATAATAATTTCCATCAAGAAATAGATAAAAGATATATGCAGTACAATACCAGACATTTTGGACTAAATTTTGTGTTAAGGCTAATGATTGTATGTATGTTTGCAATTTCAATAATCTTTCCGCCTAAGGACGTTGTAACATGTGCTCAGCGAATACTAATAACCTTTGTTAGTTACCCCTCAATATTTTATATATACAACTATTGCTTGTGCATATTGGCAACTCAAAATAGTTGGTTATTTGTGCCACGCTCTTGCCTTGGAGGCAGCTTCTGCTCATTGCCTGTT
>JBJESC010000011.1:0-1581 GCA_051882615.1 Oscillospiraceae bacterium | reverse complement strand
GTTTCCACAAAGGGTGTTCTTTGAGCCTGTTCACGGAGGAATAAAGATGATTGCGATTATAGATTATGGTGCGGGGAATCTGTTCAGCGTTAAAAATGCGCTGGATTATCTCGGGCTTGAGAATATAGTGACAAAATCCGCTCAGGAGCTTGAAAAAGCCGATAGGCTTATTCTCCCCGGAGTAGGTGCGTTTCCCGATGCTATGAGAATGTTGAGTGAAGCGGGACTTGTTGATGTTATCAAAGAACAGGCAAAGAAAAAGCCGCTGCTTGGAATTTGCCTTGGAATGCAGATGCTCTTTGAAAAGGGTTACGAGTTCGCTGAAACTGACGGCTTGGGGCTTATCAAGGGCAGCGTAAAGCTGATGGAACCCGACAGCCTTCCTATCCCTCATATCGGCTGGAATTCGCTTGAATTCAACGAGACAAGTCCGCTGCTCGCAAAATGCAAGGACGGAGACTACGTTTATTTTGTCCATTCCTATGCGGCTGATTGCCCGAGCGAGAATGTTGCAGCATACTGTGATTACGGAATGAAGGTTCCCGCACTCGTACAGAGCGGCAATGTCTACGGAGCACAGTTCCACCCCGAGAAAAGCGGAGAAACAGGACTTAATATTCTTCGCTGCTTTGCACAGCTTTGATTTCAGGCATAATTAAGGAGAATACCAATGGTAATATTACCGGCGATTGATATTATAAACGGTCAGTGCGTTCGTCTCAATAAGGGCGATTACGCAACTGCGGAAAAGGTGGCAAACAGCTATCTTGAAACTGCGCAGTCCTTTGAAAAAGCGGGTGCAGAGTGGATTCACATGGTGGATTTGGACGGCGCAAAGGCGGGAAAGCCTGTAAATGCGAAAATCTACAATGATGTAGCCGAGAAAACCAATCTGAAGGTAGAACTTGGCGGCGGTATCAGAAGTATCGAAACTATTGATGAGTATTTGAAAATGGGAATATCCCGTGTAATTCTCGGTTCGGCGGCTTTGAAGAACCCCGCGCTTGTTAAAGAGTCTATCGAGAAGTTCGGCAGCGAGAAAATCGTTGTCGGAATTGACGCGAAGAACGGCTTTGTAGCAACCGAGGGTTGGCTTGAAACATCCGATGTGAATTATATCGACCTTGCAAACAAGATGAGTGAGTACGGAGTAAAGTATTTCATATTCACCGATATTTCCAAGGACGGAATGCTGTCGGGAGTTAACGCCGAGCAGTTGCAGGCTCTCTACGATGCAACTAAGGGCAGAGCAAACGTCGTTGCAAGTGGAGGAGTTCATACAATCGAGGATATACGCATTTGTAAGAATATGGGCTTGTACGGCACTATCTGTGGAAAGAGCCTGTATTCGGGAACTCTCGACCTTGCAGAAGCAGTTCGACTTGGAAAAGAATAGGAGTAGGCTATGCTTGCGAAAAGAATTATCCCTTGCCTTGATGTGAGAAACGGCAAGGTAGTGAAGGGCGTAAATTTTGAAGGAATAAAGGACGTTGGTGACCCTGTTGAGCTTGCTGTTGAGTACAACAAGCAGGGTGCTGACGAAATCGTATTTTATGACATAACCGCTTCCTATGAGGGACG
>JBJESC010000010.1:0-5984 GCA_051882615.1 Oscillospiraceae bacterium | reverse complement strand
GACAGCCGCAATGACAAGGGTAACGAGGCTATCCTCGCGGAGTACAACAAGCTGAAGGAAGCGGCTTACAGAGAGGAGAACAACTTGTCCTCCACTGCCGCTATTGACTCAGACAAGCTCGATGATTACACCTACACAAGCGCTCAGGCGGCTGCCGATAAGAATAAGGCGGCGTTTACTGCGGCGGCTGACGAGGTATTCAAGGACGAGGGCTACAAGTTCAATGTTGACGGCAGCACTCTGTCCATAAAGAACGGAATTATTAACAAGAACTTCTCGATAGCTTCCGTTGAGGGCGGTACGCTCGGACTTACCAAGGGTAACGCTACCAACAAGATTAACGATAACGCAACGCTCAGAGAGATGGGCATAATCACAGCCGATTCGGGCTTTAACATCAACGGCAAGACTGTTGCCGTTAAGGCGGATATGAGCGTTAAGGACTTCCTCGCCGCTGTCAACAAGGCGGACGCAGGAGTTACAATGAGCTATTCCACCGTTGAGAACAGGTTTATCCTTGAAGCGAACGATATGGGCGCGGGCGGAAACGTCGAGGTTGAGGACAATGCGCTCACTCAGGCGCTCGGAATTGCTGGAAGCGGCGTTACGGTTGAAGAGGGCAGGAACGCTATCTTCGAGCTGGACGGCGTGGAGATTTACCACAACTCCAACTCCTATGAGATTGACGGTACCAAGTTCGACTTCACGGACGCTATTGAGAACGAGACCTACAAGGTTGGACTTACAAAGGACTACACCGATGTAAAGCAGGTAATCAAGGACTTTGTAAAGGACTACAACCAGCTTATCGAGGACGTATACGGACACATCGGAACAGCTCCCGCTCGTGACAGCAATGACAACACCTACGAGCCCTTGACCGATGAGGAAAAGGAGGAAATGTCCGAAGAAGAAATCGAAAAGTGGGAGATAGCCGCAAAGAAGGGCGTTATCTACAACGACTCCACCGTTTCGGGCATTATGTCCCAGATAAGAACTGCGCTCTATAATACCGTAACCACCGATGACGGCAAGAAGTTCGGTATCTTCAATATGGGTATCACCACCATTGCTTACGACTACGCTTCTCACGGTAAGCTGGAGATAGACGAAGAAGCATTTGACAAGGCATTTGACGAAAATGCCGAGACAATCGCAAAGCTCTTCACAGACGCCGACACGGGCATTATGAAGAAAATCGACACCATTCTTGACGACGCGGTTTCTACTACCACATCGAAGGGTGTAATTCGCGGTTCGCTTATCCGCAAGGCAGGTCTGGAAAAGGGTTCGTCTGCGAAGAATAACGAAATTTACCGTCAGATGCAGTCGATAAATGAGCGTATCAATACGCTTCAGGATCGCTATGACGCTAAGGAAGAATATTGGTGGAAGGTGTTCACCAACCTTGAAAAGATGATGGGCGAGTTCAACGACCAGTCCGCATATCTTTCGAATTACTTTGGCAGCACACAGTAACAGGGGAGTGACTTTGGATGATTAACCAGTATTCTCAGTACAAGAAACAGTCGGTCTCCACTATGACTCCCGTGGAGATTGTGATTAAGCTGTACAGCGAGATTGAGCGCCAGCTTGCGATTGCAATAAAGTGCGTTGAGATTAAGGATTACAAGAAGTCCAATGACGCTTTTATCAAGGCGGAGAACTGCATTGACGCGCTCCGCGAGGCGCTGGATATGTCCATTCCGATTTCTAAAAATCTCGAATCATTGTACATCTTCTTCTACAAGGAGATGGTAAAGGCGAACGTCAGCAAGGATTGCACCGAGATAGAAAAGATTATCCCGATGATTGCAGACCTGCGTGACGCATTCACACAGATAAGCCAGATGACGCGTGAGGAAATCGAGGCTCAGGACAAGGCAAACCGAAAGAAAGGGCTGTTTTCCGACACGCCGTAACACCAACCGCAAGGGGGAGAAACAATGGAAGAGCTTTTTGGCTGCGCAAAGGTAACCGCAATTATGGAGGAAATCCTCTCCACCCTACAGGAGTACGAAAAGCAGACCGACACGATGATAAACGCGGATTTGGACGTTCTCCAGCAAGGACTGATTGCCAGAAACGAGCTTATCGCAACGCTTGACGAGCTGAAAGACGACCTTGACGCGGTAATCGACGTGGAGCAGCCCGACGAGGCGCGGCTTCTTCGTGCGCTGATTAACGGAAGCGCCGTTACCGTGCCGCTGGACGAAGCGCACAAGCAGCTCCAGCTTCTCCAGAGGAATGTCACCATCACGAAACAGCGTATTCTTGATAAGGATAAGGTGATTTCGGGGCAGTTCAAGGACAGACACGTTGACTCGCGCAAGGAGCTTGAAGCGCTCAAGCAGACCAAGCAGAAAATCGGCTATTATAACAGCGCGGTTGTCGGTCGCCAGACGGGACAGTCGCTGAATAAAAACCTATAATGAAACCAGCCGCCCGTTATTGGACGGCTGTATGTTTGTAAATGAAGGAGTTGCAGTTATGAAATGCGAATTGTGTCCCCGCAGGTGCGGTGTTGACCGCTCCACAAACCGCGGCTATTGCCGAATGGGGGAGAATATTGTCGCCGCCCGTGCAATGCTCCACTATTGGGAGGAGCCGTGTATTTCGGGAGAGCGGGGGAGCGGCGCGGTGTTCTTCTCGGGGTGCGTGTTGAGGTGCGTGTATTGCCAGAATTACGACATCAGCACGGGCGGCAAGGGGCTTGAAATCACCGAGGAGCGGCTCTCCGAAATCTTCCTTGAGCTTCAGGAGCAGGGTGCGTTGAATATAAACCTTGTCAATCCAACGCATTTCGTACCGCAGATAAAGAGGGCGCTTCTCGCGGCTAAGGAGCGGGGACTCCTCGTTCCGATAGTCTACAATTCGGGCGGGTACGAGCGGGTGGAAACACTCCGAACTCTGGACGGGTTAATCGACATCTACCTCCCCGATGTGAAGTATTACGACAACGAGCTTGCGGGGCGGCTATCCAACGCGCCGAACTATTTCGATACCGCTATGAGCGCGGTAGCGGAAATGACGCGCCAGACGGGAAAACCGCGCTTCGACAGCACGGGCGAGCGGCTTCTGCGCGGAACTATTGTTCGTCACCTCGTTATCCCCGACTGCTACAAGGATTCGGTTGAGGTGATAAAGCGGGTAGGCGAGCGGTTTGGCGGGGAGATACTGTTCAGCCTGATGAGCCAATACACCCCGCTCGGGAGAGTGCTGACGGACGAGAGCCTTTCGCGCTACAACCGCCGCATAACCACGTTTGAGTACAAAAAAGCCCTCGATGCGGTGTATGCATCGGGGCTGGAGGGGTATATGCAGGAGAAGAGCTCCGCAAAGGAGGAGTATACTCCTAATTTTGATTTCAGCGGTATTACAGACCGGCGATAAAGGCACATCTACTTCGTCAACGGCTTGTCGGCAGTGCAAACACGATGTTTGCAGGTTGCCCCCAAAAGCACGGCACGGACGCCGTGCGAAAAAGGGCAACCGAAACAAAGCCTAGCCGTAGTGCCGCTTCCTAGCATCTGGAGCTTTCTCACCAGCCTGATTTTGGACTTTTTCGACAAGCTGTAATAAGGAGCTTTACCATCCCTCGTTTTTGGTATTATAACGCCTTTTGGATAGCCTTGCGCATTTCTCGTGCAGCACCCGTAATATCATCCCTTGCGGCAACCGCGGACACCACCGCCGCGCCGTTAAAGCCCAAGCCGCCGAGCTGCGCGATATTGCGCTCGTTCACACCGCCTATTACCACAAACGGAATAGTAACCGCCGCCCTCACTTCCCGAATGATTTCGGGGGTTACGGGGGTGGTGTTCGTTTTGGTGGAGGTGGCGAAAACCGCGCCCACGCCGAGGTAGTCCGCGCCGTCTGCCTGCGCTTTCGCCGCTTCCTCGGCATTGTGCGAGGAAACTCCGATTATCTTGTCCGCGCCGAGGATTTCCCGCGCAATTGCGCACGGAATATCCGACTGCCCGAGGTGAACGCCCTCCGCGCCCGCCGCCAAACAAATATCCAAGCGGTCGTTGATGATAAGCGGAACTCCCGCCGCCTTAGTAACCTCGTGAACTCGCAGCGCGGTTTCGTAGAAGTCGCGCGAGGACAGGTCTTTCTCGCGGAGCTGAACCACAGAAGCGCCGCCCTTTACAGCGAGTTCAACGCAGCGTTCCACGCTGTCGCAGTGCATAAGCTCGCGGTCGGTGACGAAGTAGAGCGTGTAGTCAATGTTCTTCTTGTCCATATTACTTCTCCGAGCAGAACTTGACTTCCTTACCCTCAAGAATCATATTGGTGGTGCGAACTGCGCACATCTTGCCGCACATAGAGCAGGTGTGGCGGTCTGCGGGGGGAGTGCTCTCGAAGTAGCGGCGAGCCTTTTCCTCGTCAACGGCAATCTTGAACATCTCATCCCAATCAACCTTGTGACGAGCCTCTGCCATTTCGTTGTCCTTATCTCGAGCGTGAGGAACGCCCTTTGCGATGTCCGCCGCGTGAGCTGCGATTTTGGAAGCGATAATTCCCTCCTTAACATCGTCAAGGTCGGGCAGGCGAAGATGCTCTGCGGGAGTAACGTAGCACAGGAAGTCCGCGCCCGAAGCCGCCGCAATCGCTCCGCCGATAGCGGAAGTGATGTGGTCGTAGCCGGGGAAGATGTCGGTGACGAGCGGACCGAGAACGTAGAACGGCGCGTTGTGGCAGATGCGCTTCTGGAGCTGCATATTCGCCGCAATCTCGTTCATAGCCATGTGACCGGGACCTTCCACCATAACCTGAACGTCCTTTGCCCATGCGCGTTCGGTGAGCGCGCCCAGCTCGATAAGCTCGGCAATCTGTCCCGCGTCGGTGGAGTCGTCAATGCAGCCGGGACGGAGCGCGTCACCGAGCGAAATAGTCACGTCATACTCGCGCAGAATGTCGAGAACCTCGTCATAGTGCTCGTAGAACGGGTTCTCGTTGCCCGTCATCATCATCCACGCGAACAGCAGCGAGCCGCCGCGGGATACTATGTTCATCTTGCGGGGGTCGCGGCGGAACGCTTCAACGGCACGGCGGTTAATTCCCGCGTGAATGGTCATAAAGTCCACGCCCTCTTCCGCGTGAGCGCGAACTACGCGCAGGAAGTCCTCGGCGGTGATGTCCAGCAGGTCTTTCTCAAGATAACCGATTGCGTCATACATCGGGACTGTGCCAATCATCGCGGGGGACTTTGCGACAAGCTCCTTGCGGAAAGTATTCGTCTTGCCGTAGTTCGACAGGTCCATAATCGCCTCAGCGCCGAACTTAATCGACATATCTACCTTGCGCATTTCAAGCTCGTAGTCCTTTGCGTCGCCCGAAATTCCGAGGTTTACGTTAATCTTGGTGCGAAGTCCGCCGCCTATGCCCTCCGCAGAGAGCGCGGTGTGGTTGATGTTCGCGGGAATGCAAATTTCGCCCGTGGCTACCTTCTCGCGGAGTTTCTCCGCGTCCCAATACTCTTTCTCGGCTACCGTTTTCATTTCGGGGGTGATTATGCCCTTTTTAGCCGCTTCCATCTGTGTTGCATAGTTTCTCATTTTAATATAGTCCTTTCTTGTAGGTCTGTATTTTGTTATTTGAGTTCAAAGAAGTGATTTACGGGGCTGTGCCCCTTTCCTACCGTGTAGGAGTTCTCAATTGCAAGCGTGATATACCGCTTGGCGTAACGCACCGCCTCAAACAGCGAGCGTTCGTGAGCAAGCCCCACCGCAATCGCGCTTGACAGCGTGCAGCCCGTGCCGTGGGTGTTGGGCGACTCAACGCGGTCTGCGCGAATTACGCGCGGAGTTCCGTGGTCGAGCAGGAAATCCACCGCTTGTAAGCCGTCCATGTGCCCACCCTTGATAAGCACGTTATTCGCACCCATTGCGAGCAGCTTCGCCGCAGCGTTCTCCATATCGTCAAGAGTGAGAATTTCCATTCCCGTAAACGCTTCCGCTTCGGGGATATTCGGGGTGATA
>JBJESC010000009.1:0-6002 GCA_051882615.1 Oscillospiraceae bacterium | reverse complement strand
ATAATAAGAATTTTGTCCTTAACGCGCTCCTGAATCTTTGCAAGGCGGTGAACATAGTCAATAACGGACTCCTCGTTATCCGCAGAGCACGGACCAATGATAAGAATGAACTTGTCGGATTTTCCTGTGAATACATCCGCAATCTGCTTATCGCGTTCTGCTTTTGCCGCAGTAATTTCTTCCGAAAGCGGATACATCTGCTTAATCTCCTGCGGAATGGGGAGTTTTCTTCTGAAAATCATTGCCATTGTGGTTGTTCTCCTTTAATAATAATCACACTTTGATATTTTAACACATTTTCTTCTTTAATGCAAGCGATTTAACCGTATTCTGCGAAATCACTCAATCACGAATGCGCAGGGAAGCTTCCAGGACGACTGACTGTAATAGAAAGTAACGCTGTTCTGGAGGTATTCGCCGTTGTAGTACATACAGGTTGAGCTTCCGCCGTCAAGGTTTGCGGCATTAACTGCGCCGTAACGCGACATAATCTCGATAAGGTCGGCTGCCGAAGCTCCCGCGTGTCCGTTCGAGCCTCTGCCATCGGTTACCAGAAGAAGCAATGCGCCGTCTGCTCGCTGTCCGATAGCGGTGCGGGGGTTAAGTCCGCTGCCCTTGCCGCTGATTTCGCGCTCCTTGCCGTTGATAATAAGCTGTACGAAATGGTTGTTGTCAACGCTTGCTTCTTCCTGGAAGCAAACGGCATCGCGGATTTTCTTTTCCTTGATAAGCTTCTCGGTGTCTGCGGCGCTCATTCCTTTAAGGTCGATAATCTGGAGAATATTTCCCTCGGTAAGTCCGATAAGAACAAGCCCTCCCGCTTCGTTAGGACGATTGCGAACTATCTCACCCTTCGAAACCGCAACGCCGAACGGACATCCGCCCGAGTTGTTATAGGAGTTGTACAAACCGCCGTTGATTGCTCCTATTGCGCCTGTTCTTTCAATAAACTGCTCCAGCGTAATTCCCTGGTCGGGCCAGTTGTCATAGCCCTTTGCTACCGTTGCAAGGCTGACTCTCGACGGGTCGTGAACAATCATCATTGTCGCCTTGTATGTAAGTCCCGGGATTACTTCAATCTCAATATCTTTTGAAGCGGGGGTGTCGGCAGCCGAGCCGCCGGAGGTGTTGTTCCCAAGGGAGATAAGTCCCTCGTTTACATTGCTGTCCGTCAGCTGCTTCATCGAGTTTGCGTCAACTATCTCTGCGATTTCCTTATCGGACAGGCAAAGCGAAGCGAGGAATTTCAGCTGTCCCGTTTCCAGAACAGTAGTGATAAACGTGTTTCTGGAAGCTGCCGAGCCTCTGACGAAAATCTGCATCATAACGAAAACCGTTATTACCAGAATAACCAAGAAAGTCATCACAAAAGCGAGCACTTTTCCGATAACGACAAGCGCTTTAGGCTTAGGCTTTGTATAAGTCTTTGTACTCATTGTGCTCCCTCCTTAAACCACGTCGTGCATCACTGCGATAGCCCAATGTGGGTCGTCAACTCCGTTATCGGGCGTATCGTCAACGTATACGAAATACATTATGCTGTTGAATACGTCGGTTCTGCTGCCTGCATAATTGTAATCCCTGTATAGCGTCATATTCTTCTCGAAATACACTTCGCAGGAGAAGCACTTGTCATTGTATTGCGTGAAGTTGGAAATCTTCTCGTTTGTAAAGCTGTCAAGCGTGTGTACGCTGGTAAAGGTGATGTCAATTCCCGTAGCCCACTGATATGCGTAGCGATAATAGTCCGAATCCTTGATGAAATACTTGCGGACGGTGTAAAGACCGTGCGTTTCTCCGGGAAGGTCGTCGGTCATAAACTTGCTCCAGTTCTGAGCTACCTCCATTACGTCAATCTGAGAGGCGATTTCTTCGGGAATTGTATCGTTTCCGAGTGAGTTGAGTTCAAGTTTAGAACTGTTGAGGGTGTACTCTTTTTTGTTCCCCTTATCGTCTGACACAACAGCTTTTACGCCCGATTCAATTGCGGAAACAGCGTAGGTTTTCTGGTTGGGAAGATTAACCCCCGCCTGCTCCAGAAGTACGGCTGAGTCGGGGTGAGCAGCGACTGTCGGTGTGAATACGCTGTCGGCGTCCTTGCCCTCAAGCGTGAGGGTGTAGTTTTCGGGAATAGCCACGATACAGGTGAAGAATTCGGGAGCTTCCTCGCTATTATATTCCTTTGACTTTCCGAAAGCGTCCGTAAAGGTAACGGTAGGCTTGTTCATTTCCAGAATGGTATAAAGCATCTTGTTGTCTGCGGAAGCTTCTCCCGAAATCGTCTGACCGTTCACCGATACCGAAATACCCGTCGGGATTGAAAGCTCGTAGTCATAAACCGCGGGTTTTATTACGTTCTTTTCGCCCGTAAATCTGAGCGTTTTGCCGTTGGAGCTTTTATATTCAATAACGGGTTCGTGAAGCAGTCCCTTAACGTTATACACGGGAACCGAATCGGAAGTGTCAAGCTCCTCAGCGGTGGGCTTTACGCCGTTTATGAACACCTCTGTGCCCTCGGGAACGTAGAGCTGAAGATTGTAAACTGTCTCTGCGGGAGCGGGAGTGAAATCGTCGATGCTCCAGTCCGCCATATTGAAGAAGAACAGACGGCTGCGGCTGTTCTTGCCCGAGAGTGAAAGCGTTCCGATAGTGGTTTTGTCCGAGAGTATGTTGTATTTCTTCGAGAGGTCGTTGCTCTCGGCGGCAATATACTCGTATGTAATCTCACCGCTGTTAACCTTTTCGAGATAAGACTTGACGTAATAGTCCGCGTCGTTGTCTTCATAGCGATTTGTACACACCTTTTCGAGGTCAAGCTCGTTGGCGAGAGTCCCGTCCTCAGCGCATGAATCAATCCACTTCATGTGCTGTTTTACCAGATGTTCGGGCTGGGATTTGTCAAAATCCTTTACAACAATTCCGACGTATATTAAAAATATTGCGCTCAGCAGAATACACGCCGACAAAAAAATGAGGTAGATTTTTTTGAAGGTCATCGGTGTTTTCATAAAAATTTCTCCTTGAATCTCTTGTCTGTAACCGGATTTGCTTTTCTGAAATGCAAACTCTTTTTTTTTACACAACATATTTATTATAACACTTTATTCTGATATTTTCAAGGCTTTTCGATAAAAAATTCCATATCGTCAATTCAATTTGGGTATTGTGGTAAACGTCCAAAGAGAGAAAAAAGGAGTTTTGTGGAAAATGTCTTGCAGAATATTGTTTTCACCGATTGGTTTCTTTTGCATAGAATACGAGAGAAAGGGGTGAACAGTATGCTGGTTGAAACGGAATACAACCGCCGCGCAGCCGTGCGTTACGCGATAAAGTGGGCGTATTGGAGAAACCCGCGCTTTTACGATTTTGAGGATATAGGCGGAGATTGCACAAACTTTGTTTCCCAGTGCTTGTATGCAGGATGCAGGGTGATGAACTACTCGGCGGAGAACGGTTGGTATTACATCAACTCATACGAGCGAGCCCCATCGTGGACGGGAGTGAATTTCCTCAGAGAATTCCTGCTTACCAACAGGGGAACGGGAGTCTACGGCGAGGAAGCCCCGCTTTCCGATTTAATCCCGGGCGATGTAATACAGCTGATAGACAGTGACGGCAGGTTTTACCACACGGTGTTTATATCGGCGGTTTTTTCGCCTGTAATTCCCGAAAACATATTCGTTTGCGCACATTCGGTTGACGCTCGAAACAGGCGGCTTTCTACCTACAACTATGCGGATACTTTCGGAATTCATATTCTCGGCGCACGCAGAGAAATTTTGTTATAAGGTCTTAGTTCTTTCGGAGGGATTGCTATGTTTATATATACCGTAAAGGCGGGGGATACTCTTGCAAAGCTTTCGTTGAAATTCGGAATTCCCATTGGCAGAATAGCCGCGGATAACGCGCTTGGAAATCCCGATACATTGTCGATAGGGCAAAGTCTGGTGATTATGTCCGATAGTATGAGGTATGTTGTGGAGGAGGGGCAGACGCTTTATTCACTCGCACAGGAATACGGTGTGCCGCTTGACGAAATGAGTGCCGCAAATCCCGATGTCAATCCGTTATCCCTGAGAATTGATCAAGTTATCAATATTCCGCAGACCGATATTCCTCCGCGCAGACCTGCCGTGTTGAACGGGTATGCCTATACCTCCATTACGGATTACGCGTTGGACTGCGCTTTTCCGTTTCTGTCGCTTATATCTCCGTTTTCGTATTCTATAACCTCCGAGGGAGAGCTTGAAGCGCCCGATGACGAGAGAATAATCCGCCGTGCAAGGGCGAATTCGGTTAAGCCGCTGATGACCGTAACGAACATCTACGAGGGGACTTTTTCAACCGAGGTGCTGTCCGATATACTTGCCGATCCCGAAAAAATCGAGCGGCTGATTTCCGGTATTCTGACCGAGCTTGAAGCAAAAGACTATTTCGGTGTAAACCTTGATATGGAGTACATTTCCCCCGATGACCGCGAGAGCTATAACACATTTTTGCAGAATATTTCCGAGCGGCTTCACGATAACGGATATATACTTGTAACCGCGGTAGCACCCAAATACAGCGCCGACCAAGCGGGGATATTGTACGAGTCGCACGATTACGCCGAGCAGGGAAAGTGGGCGGATTTTGTTATCGTTATGAGCTATGAGTGGGGTTACAGCTTTTCTATGCCGATGTCGGTACAGCCCATCGAAGAGGTGAGAAAGGTTCTCAGCTATGCCGTGACGGAAATCCCATCGGGGAAAATTCTGATGGGAATGCCAAACTATGGCTATGATTGGACCTTGCCGTATGTACGGGGCACGGCTGCCCGAAGCATTGGCTTTGCTGCGGCAACCGACCTTGCAAATTCCTTTGGCTCGGAGATTTATTTTGACGAGAAAACCCAGACTCCCTATTTTTACTACACGGATAACGGAGTGCGTCACGTCGTGTGGTTCGACGACCCGCGCAGTATTGACAGAAAGCTCCGCTTAGTGGATGAATTCTCGCTTGCGGGAGCAAGCTGGTGGACGGTTAACCGCTGTTATCCTCCCAACCGCCTTATTGCACAGAATTTGTTTGAAACGGTGAGACTATAACAAAAAACGGAACGGCATTCCTACCGTTCCGTTTTTTGTATCTTTATGAACGCAATGAGCGCGAATATATTTTCCCCGAGCCTCTTATTTTCCTAAGAAGTCCTCAACAATTTCGTAAGCGTGTATTTCCGAAGCGTCAAGCAGGTTCAGCAATTCAAGCAATTGGCAGATTTCCTGCTTGCTCAATGAAATGTCGTTGATTATCGTTCCTCCTTTTGCAATCCCATAGGTTTCGTGTTTTTGTCCGTTTTCAGCAATTACATTTGATTCTGTCAGATACCACATTATCTAAACCTCCTATGAATTCCTGTTTTTGCTGTTTAACTAATTATAACAAATGATTAAGCAATTTAACAGAAACGATTTGGAGGAATTGATTCCAAAATTCAAAGCATTTTAAGTGCCGATTTTATACAAAATAACGAAAAGTTGTCTATATAAAAGCGAAAATTCCCGTTGTGTGCAAAATGTCAGAGGATTTTCCAGAGAGTAGGCGTCTGCATTTGCCTGAAGAGCATTATCTGAGCCTCCGCGCGGTCGCATGAAGCGTATAATTCCTCGTTGGCTTCCTGCGCAAATGAATAGACCTCGGCAATTGTCGAGGTTATTTCAACCGCGTGCCCGAGGTCGTTGACGAAAACGGAGTATCTGATAAATTCGTTCCATTCATCCTGAAGCTTCTTGGCGGCGTTTGCGGATTTTTCCGTGTTTTTTTCGGTGTAACCCTGCTCAACCTCGTCGATATAGCCGTTAAGTCTGTCGGTGAGCGAGTTTACCCAAATTACCGAGGCAGTGCAGCCGATTGTCATTACAGCAAGGATTACTATTGAGGTGATAAGCCTGCTCATTTTGCCTGCTCCTTTCTGATAATGGTATAGTTACCGCCGTCGTCTGCAGTCATAAGGAAAATGTCCT
>JBJESC010000008.1:0-6010 GCA_051882615.1 Oscillospiraceae bacterium | reverse complement strand
AATGAAATCAAACTGTCTGTCGTTGTATTCCTCGCGCTTGAAGAACATACGGTCAAACTCAATGCAAAGGCTGGTCATATTGGTGTAGTAGGTAATGTCGCTGCCGTCCAGCTTATGAGGATAACCGCCGCCGTCATAGCGCTCGTGGTGGTGCATACATATCTCGGCACACGCGTCAACAAAGAATTCGCAGCCCTTGTTTTTGTTCAGACGAACAATAAACGCACCGAACTTAGCATGATCCTCGTAAACAATCAAGCCGTCATCAAGCGTTTTGTGGTTATGTATTATTTCATCGGGAATGCCCATTCTTCCGATATCATATAAGTACGCAGCCTTGCTGATGAGATTTATGCGCTCCATATTGAGGTCTGCCTTCTTGTGAGTAACAGCGTATTCTTCAAGCAAAATTCCCAACAGGTCGGACACTCTGACATAAGACTCGTCATCGCGGTTGGCGTTCTTCAGGTAGCTTACATACACGTTCTTGAGCTGAGCGAAGTATGCCATCGACTCGTCAACGTCAATGATTTCAACTTCCTCAACAGGAACTTCCTGAGCATTCTGCTCTTCCTCATCCTCTTCACTCTGATCCTTGTACATCGAACGCAGCTTCGTGATAACCGTGTACGGATTAAACGGCTTGCCCAAAAATCCCGAAATATTGTACTTAATTCCGCGCTCTACGTTTTCCTTTGTAGCCTCGGCAGTCATAAGCACAACGGGAATATTGTTTCCGCCCTCACGCAGCATTTTCAGCACTGTAAAGCCGTCAAGGATAGGCATAGAAATGTCGAGAAGCACTCCGTCAATCTTCTCCTTGTTGCCGTCTCCAAGCATCTGGAGCGCCTCGTAGCCGTTTGACACTTCGACGGTCTTGAAGTCAGGCTCAAGGATATTTTTCAGAATGGAACGGTCAATCTCAGAGTCATCAACAAGGAGCAGCTTCGCAATACCAGCCTTTTTCGCCCTCTCATTAGCAGAAAGCTCAATATGCTTTGCGCGGATTTTGTCAAGGGACAGTTCAAACGCTTTCAGAACCTTCGGGTTGAATACGCCGCACTCGCCGTTCATAATCATCTTAACGGCGACATCGTGGTCAAACGCGTTCTTATATACTCTGGGAGAAACCAGCGCGTCATACACGTCAACAACTGACACCACCTGCGACCAGATGCTGATTTTGTCGCCTACGAGATGGTCGGGATATCCCTTACCGTCCCAGCGCTCGTGATGGTGGCGCGCAATATCGTAGCTGTAGTTGTATACGTTGTCGTCAAGCAGATACGGCATCTTCTGAAGGATTTCGCAGCCCTTGACGGTATGATTCTTCATAATCTCAAATTCCTCGGCAGTGAGCTTGCCGGGCTTGTTGAGAATACTGTCGGAAATCGCAATCTTACCTACATCGTGCAGCACGGACGCACTGACAATCTTATCAATCTCGGACTTGGGCAGACGATACTCGGGATACATATTGCTTACCTTGTTCATCAGAATTTCGGTAAGTCCGCACATACGCTTGATGTGCTCTCCCGATTCGCAGTCACGGAACTCGACAAGCGTTGCAAGCGCTTCAATCATCGACTTGTTGAACTTGCTCAGCTTTCTTACCTGCTCATTTACAACATCCTCCAAGTCGTTTCTGTGACTATATAGTTCGATAATATTCTCAATGCGGCATTTAAGGAATGCCATCAAATAAGGCTTTACAATAACATCAACCGCGCCCAGACTATACGCTTCCATAAGCGTTTCCTCGTCTTCATTAGCGGTAATAATAAACACCGGAATGTGTACAATAGAGCCGCTCTCGTTCATCTTCTTCAGAACCTCGATACCGTCCATTTCCGGCATAACCATATCCAGAAGAACAGCAGCAATGTCGAGTGACTTATCGTCAATGTATTTCATAGCCACGACACCGTTTTCGGCTTCGATGATATTGTACTTATCCTTGAACGCTTCAGCCAGTATTTCTCTGTTGATGTCCATATCATCAACAATAACGATACTCCTTTTCATACAAAACAACCCTCATTTCTTGGATTCCTAAATGCTAAATCAAGCATATTTTTTGATACAGGATACTATCTGCTCCTGAATGGGCAGTGTTTCAACCAGCATTTGCCTTGCCCCCTCGGGATTACCTGCCCGCAGGAGATTTACAATCTCGGTATACGCTGTATACAAAGGTGTGAGCGACAAATTTCCAACCACACCCTTTAGTGTGTGAGCATTTGTAACAGCCGTATCATAATCGCCCGAATCAATATAGCTCAACACTTCCAGCTTTTCAATATTCGGCGGAAATTTCAGAAGCATTCTCTCATAAAGCGCAGCGTTATTCATAAATCTCACAAGCGCTTCATCGGTTTTTACTCCCAATTCTTTCAATTCAGCTAATAAATCCATACCTATGTACTCCTTTGTACAGTTGTATCATACCCGCCCGGGTAATGTATCAATTATCAGTAGCTAAGACTAAAGACAGCATCTCCACCAGCTTCGTCACCTCAATCGGCTTGGAAATGAAGCCGTTCATTCCGCAGCTGTATGCGTTCTCCCTGTCCTCGTTAAAAGCATTCGCAG
The DNA here is from genome assembly GCA_051882615.1 of Oscillospiraceae bacterium. GTDB lineage: Bacteria > Bacillota > Clostridia > Oscillospirales > Ruminococcaceae > CAG-115. The sequence continues at coordinate 3,418 of JBJESC010000008.1, read as the reverse complement.
TCATTGCGATAATCGGAATAGTCGCCGCCGCTTCGTTGGGAAGCAGCCTGATTTGCCGCGTTGTCTCGTAGCCGTCCATAATCGGCATCTGTATATCCATTAATATCAAATCGTACTGACCTGACTGAAAATCCTTCATCTTATCCAGTGCAACCGAACCGTCATTCGCTACGTCCAGATTAAAGCCTGCTTCTGTGAGAATTCCCACCGCAATCTCCTGATTAAGCTCATTATCCTCTACAAGGAGAATTTTCTTTCCTTTGAAACTCTCCGGATTGCTTTTCCCAAGCTTTGACTTTTCGCAATGCTTTGTCGGGTTACTGAGTATTTCCTTAAGCTCCGACATAAAAATCGGTTTGGAGCAAAATGCAGTTACTCCTGCGTTAATCGCCTCTTCCTCAATATCCGACCAGTCATAAGCGGTCAGGATAATTATCGGCTTGCTGTCGCCGATAATACGACGAATTTGTCGGACCACCTCGACGCCGTTCATATCAGGCATAAGCCAGTCGATTATGTAAGCGTTGAACTCGTCATCCTGCTCGATAGCAAACTTTGCGCGTATCACTGCCTCCTTGCCGCGGGATGTCCATTCCGAACGCATTCCGATAGCAGACAGCATCTTGCACACGCTCATACACGAATTGACATCATCGTCCGCAACCAACGCACGCAGTCCCTGAAGCTCCGGAATAACGTCGATTTTCACACTCTGCCCGCATATTCTGAATTGCAGGTCAACGATAAACTCCGAACCCTTGCCGACTTCGCTCTCAACCGAGATTGTGCCGCCCATCATATCTACGATATTCTTCGTGATTGCCATACCAAGTCCCGTACCCTGAATACCGCTGACGGTAGATGTAGACTCGCGCTCAAACGGCTCGAAAACATGGGAGATGAACTCGTGGCTCATACCGATTCCCGTGTCCTTAACTCGGAACTCATACCGCGCGTAGCCGCTCTGCGAGCAAGGCTTCTGGATAAGCCGAAGACTTACCACCCCGCCGTATTTTGTAAACTTTATTGCGTTGCTGAGAATATTCATCAGCACCTGATTTAAGCGTAGCTTGTCGCAAATCACGTCTTCGTTTGTCACATCAACGGTGTCGATATAAAAGTCCAGCTGTTTTGAGATAATATCCGACTGGACGATTGTACGCAGGTCGTGGAGCACTTCGGGGAGGTGGGTTTCCCTCTCCTCAATCTTCACCTTACCCGACTCAATGCGGCTCATATCCAGCACGTCATTGATAAGGCTTAACAAGTGGTTGCTGGAAACCTGAATTTTCCTGAGATAGTCCTGCACCTGCTCCGTGTTATCAATATGTGTTGCGGCAAGCGAGGTGAACCCGATTATCGCGTTCATCGGCGTGCGAATATCGTGCGACATATTGTTGAGAAACGTGGTCTTGGCACGATTTGCGTGTTCGGCTGTGGCAAGTGCGCCGCGCAGTATTCTCTGCTTCTCCTGTTCCTCGCGGACAAGAGTGTCAATATCACGGAACGCAAGAACGAAGTTTACATCGTCAAACTCATCCTTCGTCCTTGTAAACACCATCTGATTGTAAGTATCAGGGGCATAACCGCCCGTTTTCAGAAAATTTATGGTATATATACCGTTTTCCCTGACGTTATCCGCAAGTTTGTCAAAGTCACAAGCCTCTCTCACGCGCTCGCGGTCATTCTCGTCAACATATAAGTCGACATATCTGTTCATACAGGTTGTGTAGTCAATGGACTTAATCTTTGCTCTGAGCGAGTCGCTTATCATGGAGTTACCCGTGTAGCGATACAGATGCATTGTGCGGTCGCTCGTTGTAATGTACCATACGGTGTGGTACTCGTGGCTAAGCCCCTCTATAATACTATAGCTTCGCGCTATCTCATGCTGAGCGTCGCGCAGAATAAGCTGATTGCGAAATTCCTCTTCGATATTTTTTGAACCGATAACAGCAAACCGATTTCCGTTTTTATCGGTTTCGTATGCAACCTTGAACTGAATGTGCATATCACCGTTCGGAGTAACCCTGAGATAATTCGCGCTGAAATCAGATGTTGAAGAACGCAGATTTTCAAGCGAGAGCAGCCGATGGAACTTAGCGCGGTCTTTCTCATCAACAAACTGCTCTGAATACGCCTTGATACCCTCCGACCAAGTGCTGAATTTGTTGAAAAAGCCGCCTATTTCCCAATCGATATCGTCGGACTCACGATACACGCGCACGGAGTCCTTTTCAAAGTCGACTATCATCACGGAGAAATACTCCGCGGCAAGTCCTCTGATAACTGTCATACGCTCTTCAAGAGCAGCCTGTTGGAGAAGCTCGTTTTTCTTCTCCCCGCTGATTTCTCTCAAGCAGTAAAGAACCTGCGTCACCTCGCCGATTTCGCTGTATTCGACGGGAATAAGTATCGCCCTTGCCCAGCCCACGGTTTTACCGAGGTAGTCCAGTGTGAGAATGTTCTTATCGCGCATTCGAATGTCAAGCGTAGACAGGTTGCTGAACTGTCTCATTGCCTCTTTTGATTCGGGCAGAACGAAATCCTCAATCACACGACTAATAGCAGTCTTTGCAGAACATTCACACCCGATAGTCTGTTCTATCTCCTTAATTGTAGTAACCATACGGAAAGAATCCTTCTCCAAATCAATAAGAGAAATCGAGAAGAATATGCTGTTAAGCCCGTTGATTATTTTAAGCTGCTCGCGAAACTGCTCTGCAATCTTGTCATTCACCGCTTTTCCCGAGCTTTCGGGGGTAATCTGCGAAACGCTCATATTGACAGCAGTATTGCTGCCGCCATTTCCCGCGCGGCGGCAGGTTACGCTGTACTTTCCCTCGCCGATTTCGCTGAACAGTGCCTCCACCCAGTCGTTGTAAACCGGATCGAAGTAGATAGGGCTGTCGCTGTCTGTATTTCCTGCAATCGGGCAGTGCATACAGGGAGAATCTCTGAACATCGTTGCTTTGTAACACAAATCGCCAACCTTTATCCCCGTATATCTATCTTCCACAGACTTGTTGAAGGCAACAAGACGGAAATTGTCATCAATCACATAGTAGTCATTCTCGAAAACAACTTTCTTCTCCATCAAGACGCCCCCTGTCTTTAGTTATTTAGCACGGTGAATTATAAAATAAATACCATACCAAATTATATTATAAAACAGAATCGCAATTAATTCAATAGTTTTGTTATATTTGTCACAATAAATGATATGTAATTTTTTGTGACAGTATTATAAGCTCTTGAAAAATTCTTATAAGTAATGTATAATTAATATAACAGCTACCCTTTCAGATATGAGGGAACAATTTCACAAACAATTACAACAGGAGCTAAAAAATGGACTTCAGCAGTAAAATGGACTTCCTTATGAAATTAACGCAGATGAAAAATAAAGAGCTTGCCT
>JBJESC010000007.1:0-1608 GCA_051882615.1 Oscillospiraceae bacterium | reverse complement strand
TTACGGATAAGCGCGGATTTCCGCTCAGAGAGTTGTTTTACAAGAGTGTCGTCTATTCTGTATTCGCCGCTCTGATAATCGTCAATGCACGCGAGAATGTGCAGCAGCGTTGATTTTCCCGCGCCCGATTTCCCGATTATCGCCGCCATTTCCCCGTCGTTTATCCGCAGAGATATGTTTTTAAGCGCAGTGAATTCATTGGATTTTTTGGGATTATAGATTTTTGTCAGGTACGATACTTCTATCATTTTGTCCTCCTTATTCCGACTGAAGAATGGCTTTCGGTGTGTTGGAACGTAGCATAATCATCGGCATTATCATCGAAAACACAAGATACAAAGCTATTATTCCAAGCAGGCATAAAACCATCGGTGCATTCCGGATTACAACAAACGTTTCGGATAATGCGGTATTTCCAATAACCAACAATCCCGCAATTGCAATAACCAACGCCGCCGCGCTTATAATAAGCGCTTGAAAAAAGTTTACCAAAGCGCACTGCCGCCACTTCAGACCGAGAACATAATATTTCGCGTAATCCTTAAGCCGCCGCCGCGCCGAAATCGCCGAGGTGCTTATTGAGCTTACCATTACAAGGATAAGCAGTATCACAATAATCGGGAGCAGTTGATAAAGCTGCTCGTAAAGATACGCCTTACTGTTCTTATCAAGCTCGGGCAGCGTCATTGACAGAGTTGCTCCATACTCTGCAAGCTTTGCTCGGTCTTGCTTGATTACTTCCTCGGGTGTGCCATCGGGGTATTTTATCATAACTATGCCGCATATCGGTGTTGTATAGTACGGGTCTGCCCTTTTCAAGACCGATTGTGACATAAGAATAAGCGTCTTGCCCTCCGCTTCGGAGTTGAATGTCAGATACGCGTTCTTGTAGGTCGGAGTTATCCACGTTCGATTTGTTTCTCCGAAAATTTCTGCATCCTCCTTAATAATCCCGACAACCCTTGCCTTGCACCACACGCTTTTTGAAATGTGATTTGAAAAATGCCAGCCGGGGCGAATGTCTGCCATATCGCCAAGCTTCCAGCCGTATTCGTTGTTTTCTGAAACCACAATTTCCAGCTCCTCGGCGTTGGGATCAAGCCAGCGTCCCTCCTTCAAGGACGGTGTATATCGGCGGATTAAATCATCGTCATAGGCTAAGTCCAGAACGCTTTTATCCATATACATATTCATATGATGAGCAGCGATAATCTCGCTTCCGTGGGTTTCGGAGAGCAGCTTTTCACTTTCGTCAAACACTGCCATTAAATTATCTCTATCGGCAGTTGCGTAAGAAGCGTCATATGTATACAGTAAGAACAGCCCCTCGCTCTCGAAATAGTCCTTAAACGGAGCGTAGGTCTGATATTTCAGCAGCACCGCCGACACCATAACCGCCGTAATCATTAAAGCGACAACTATCTGGAGCAGCATTATTATTACCATTTTGATGTTATTCTTCAGCTCGCGGAGAGCGGTTTTAAACAATATCATAACGCTCCCTCCTTCCATATTGCAGCTGTGTTTTTCTTAACCGAACGTATCAGCGTAATGCTCATAATAATCACGAGAATTATCAGATACAAAGCGAAAATTACCGTATAAATG
>JBJESC010000006.1:0-1612 GCA_051882615.1 Oscillospiraceae bacterium | reverse complement strand
ATAAGGTATTGTCTTACGGTTTCCTCGCTTTCAAAAGCGCGGTTATACAATGCTTCGTATAAGCAGTCGTCTGCCTGAGCTGTGTTTGCCATGTCGGTTCTCCTTTCGGTTCAGTAATAAAAGGCTTGAACTTTATTATACACCTTTTCTTTCGTCATGTCAAGGTAACCGAAAACACATCAATTCATAATCGATGTGCTATCATGATTTCGGGGCGCTAAGCGCCTTGAGATCATCGAAGAGCTAAAGGAGGTGAGAAAATGACTAAAAGAAACCGAAACCATATTGTTAAAATTCCCCGTCCTGAAACGCTACGTGAGCTTTTTTCCGCGCTGGATAAAACATTAACGCTCATTAAAACTGAAAATTGCTGCGGCATAAGGTGGCTTGAGTTAGGCGGCGACTATTTATTGACAGCGGAATTTTTTGATCCGCACAAGTGCTATTACCGTGAAAGATTTACCGCTCCCGAGCTGTATCTTTACGGAGCATTTACCCCCGAAAAAACCGCTGTGTACTCGGTGGGCGCATTTTTGCGGCAAATTATCTTCGAATGCCCCGCAGGTTCGTCTGATAACTTTATGGGAAAGCTTTGGGACTTCAGCGAAACGCGTTTTGCCAGAGAGATTGACGCAGACAGCGCGGAAAAACTGTCCGCGCTGCTAGGACGCTCCTTTACGATTTCCCGCGCATATCGCCTGTCAATTGAGGAACTGGATGAAAACATACGGCTTTTCCCGCATTGATGAATACCCCGTTTTGCCTCTCGGTCAAGGGGAGGTAACCGAATTCATTCCTGCTTTTTTCGTTCGTGCTAAAATAAAGGCAACACCAAAGGACAGCGGGACAAGCTCCCGCGTATGAGAAAGGAAAACGCTATGAAACAAGCAATCATCAAATGCAGCAAGGACGCCAACGGAAAACACCTCAACTTCTATGCCGTGTCGGGAGAAAGCAGCCTGTTCATCTTCTCGCGCAAGTACAACAACGAGGTCAGCAGGTATTTCAGAAACGGTGTTCCCGTAAGCGAGGTGTTCAACTTTTCAAAGGCGAATCGCAAGCCCGCCGTCATGAACATCATGGAACAGCTCCCCGTCTACATAAGGTTCGTTGAGAGGGAATACGGCGTTGAACTGCTGCGGAAAAGGGCGGTCAACCGCCGCTCGGGCAGAATCAGCGAGCTGCGCGCGGCGGAGACTCTGGCGGAATGGGAACAGCTTGAATACGAGGCAGTATGAAAGGAGCAGCCACTATGACAAAAGAATTTGAAAACGCAACCATCAGACCCACCTTTGCCGGCAACTGCTACACCGAAGGCGTAAAGCTGGCGAAACAGCACATTCTGGACGAAATGCCCGAGGAGTTTAGGCAGGCGCACGAGCGCGGCGATATCCATATCCACGACCTTGAGGGCTTTGGAAAGGTGAACAACTGCTGCACCCCCGACCTTCTTCGCTGGCTCAGAAAGCGCCCGCTGAAAGCATCAAGCGTCCACATGAAGTTCACTAAGGTTTTAGAGCGGATAAAGCAGCTGATTTTCCTGCTTGCGAACTTCCAGACAGGCGGCATCGGGCTTGGCAATTTCGACGGCGATCTGGCGGCAGCACTTGAG
>JBJESC010000005.1:0-6074 GCA_051882615.1 Oscillospiraceae bacterium | reverse complement strand
CCCTGCTGCTCAACTCCGAGGGCAAGAAGATGGGCAAGACCGAAAAGGGCGCAGTTTGGCTCGACCCAGAAAAGACCTCGCCTTACGAGTTCTTCCAGTACTGGAGAAATGTTGGCGACGCTGATGTTCTCAAGTGTATTAAGATGCTGACCTTCCTCCCGCTTGAGGAAATCAAGGAGATGGAGAAGTGGGAAGGCTCGCAGCTTAACAAGGCTAAGGAAATCCTCGCATTTGAGCTTACCAAGCTCGTTCACGGCGAGGAGGAAGCGAAAAAGGCTCTCGACGGCGCAAAGTCGCTGTTCGGAGGCGCAGGCAATACCGACAATATGCCTACACTCGCAGTTGAGCTTACCGATGGCAAGATTGGCATTCTCGACCTGCTGGTAAACGCGAAGTTCGCTCCCTCCAAGCGCGAGGCTAGAAATCTTATCAGCGGAAAGGGCGTAACGGTTGACGATGTGGTTATTGAGGATCCCACCGCTCAGATTGAAATTGCCGACTCCGTAATCCTGAAAAAGGGCAAGAAGAACTTCATCAAGGTTACAAAGGCTTAATTATCACAAAACCACAGAGCAGTACCGAACCGGTACTGCTCTGTGCTTGATAAAAAACAGGCTGGAGAGAAAGGTACAGATACGAGGAAACAGATTGTCGGCTAGGCTTTATGCCTGCCAACAATCTGTTGACGAAGTAGATGTGCCTTTATCGCCAGCCTGAGAGCAGTACCGAACCGGTACTGCTCTATTTTATTCGGTTTTTTCGGAAAATTTGCTCTGGAATGTTTTAAGGTCGGAATTTATCTGCTTTGCCGCATGAAGGTCAAGCAGCCACGAAATCAGTAGTACAAGAACGAAAATCACGAGAACAGAAAGCGCAAAGCTGGCTGTTAGCGCGAGATTTTCGGGAGCAAGGCACTCTGTTCCCAGCCCCAATCCTATCAGTATCACCTCAATAGCGATAAGCTGGAGCACCTCTCTGAAGATGTACTGCTTTAGCGTTAGTTCCTTTTTCGAGTACATACAAAGCATAGGCACAAGCGAAATTGCCGCATAAATCAGTGGGGATAAAAGCACCTCATATCCGAATCGGTCATCCGGTCTGAATGTTTTTCCCAGAATATATATTGCCGCATTTATCAACGTGACTATGATGAAGTACATTTTAAGCGCGGATTTCAGATGTTCCTTGAAACTCATTACTCATCACCTCTCAAAACTCTTTTCAGTTCGGGCACATACTTGCGTGAAATGATAATCTCCTCGTTGTTTGAGAGAACCGCGCTGAAGCGCCCGCCAAGCGCAGGCTTTACGGAGATTATCTTCATCAGATTGATAATTGAAGACTTGGATATTCTCAGAAAGTTCTTCGTTTTCAGGTAGTCCTCAAGTTCGTATATCCTCTGCTTCGATTCGTACACTTCGGACGTCGTATACAGGAAGGTTCTGTTATCCACGGACTCGATGTACATAATGTCCGATACCGTGATTGGGTACTGTCTGCCGTCAATCGCTCCGATAATCTGCCCCTGACGTGACCGTACAAAGGCGGCTATCTCCCGCACCGAATCGGTTTCCTCATGACAGCGTATATCCACAAGCTCGGTTTCCGTTTCGGGGATTTTGCTTATCGTTACGTCCATATTATGGGATGCTGATACACTCCTCAACAATAAATTCACCTCTCCCTTTCAGAAAGCAATCAAAGAATTCACGCGTAATTCTGTTTACAGTCATCATACACTCGGAAGCGTCAACCTCGCCCGTTCCGAGGTTCTTCGCAAGCATCGGAGAGAACATAGGCAGGTCGGTGTAATTCATATGACCTGTTTTTTCGATATATGTTCTGTATCCGCACGCCGCATTGTCATGGAGGACGTTGTTTGCATAAGGAATATCGGATTTTCTGGCTTCAACAGACGCGAAGTGATGCTCCTCGTTATCAAAGGACAAGATAGGCACGGGATACGGCTCTGTTGTAATAATTTCCCGTCCGTTTTCAACGCCGAGAACTTCTCCCAGCATTGTTCCGTCAAGGTCGATAACCGCGCTGATGTCGCTTCTCATTCTTCCCATAGAAACCGCCGCCGCTCCTCCGAGCGAATGTCCCATAACGCCGATTTTGCTTGTATCCGTCATTGCGAGCGCATTAGTAATCTCCCCGCCGTTCTTGCCTAAAGTCCAGCAATCGGAAACCGAGCCGCTGCAAACCGCAGATTTAATGCAGTCGATAGTGAAGTTAAGGTCATCTGTGCGGAGCTTAAGCCATTCGGAAGAAAGCTCAAAAATTCTCTCCTCGGTTACTCCCTCTGTGTTTATCTCCATTGTCCCGTTCAGGAAAGAACTGTCCGCGATTATCATTTTTCCGCTTGTATCCTTGGTGAAAATCGAGTGGTAGGGGTGCTCAACGCTTACCACCACATAGCCGTTTGAAGCAAGCTCGCTGTATGTCGAGAAGTTGCTCTCGTAATATCCGAAAGCGCCGTGCGAGAAGAACACAAGCGGGAATTTTTCACCCTCCGCCGCGTTTGACGGATAGAAGAAGTACACAGGGATTTCACGCTTTGAGCCGTCGTTTTCAAACTTCTCTTCCCTGCTCTCGTCCGTAAGGATAGCGTTAGCCTGAGCCACATCGTATTTACCCGTAACCTCCAAGCCCTTGTAAGGCGGGAAAACAAACGAGGGTATAAGGCTTCCCGAAATAAGGAAAATCGAAAGCAGAGCGCTCAGTATCATCATTGCGGGATGCTTTTTCTTATCCTCTTTCCTGCGAATGATAAGATAATCAATACCCGAAACAAGAATACGGATAATCAGAAGCACGAAAAGCCCCGTAAAGCGGAAGCTCCTATCAATATCGGGTGTGAAAAGCATTATAAGAAAGACCGCCAGCTGTCCCGCATTGCAAATCAGTCTGCCCGTCTGCCAGCCCTTTTTATCCGCCTTACGAATAAGTGCGGTTACAGCAAAAGCGATTTCAAAACCGCAAAGTAAAGCAAGTAAAATCAAGTTCATTGTGAATACTCCTTTCTGTTGATACGGTCATTATATCAGCAAAAAAGCGAGAATTCAAGACCTTGAAACATCAGATGCAATAATAAGTCGTAAAATGCAAAATATCCTTGCTATAAAATTATTATAACGTAAAACAGCATAATTGTCAACAGACAAAAAACTACCCCTCAGATTGAATCTGGGGGTAGTATGTAATAATCAAACATTGGTCATACCCGAATATGTGCGGAGTATGTCCTCGGCTATCTCACGCTGAGTTTTGCGGGAGTCCATCGCGCGCTTCTGGATATGCTTGTGCGCCTGATTTTCGGTCATATTGAGGTATTCAATAAGGCAGCATTTCGCTCTGTCTATGATTTTTACATCATCAAGCTTACCCTGAAGCTCGATTTTTTCGTTTTTCAGACGATTGAGATTCTCCTGTGCAATCACCGCCATTTTTACGGTTTGCTGGAGGACGCTTTTAGTAAACGGTTTTTCGAGAACGAACGCTCCCGTAAACTTCACGCGCTTCTGTACATCATTTGCAATATCCGCTCGTGCCAGGACAACGATGGGCGCACGGGTTTTTTTACTGACTTCCGCAACGTAATCCAGACCGAACTCGCTGGAGAGCGGAGTTGATACCACAAGCGCGTCATACGCAGAATAATCCTCCTGCGCCGCCTGCTCTGAGTCAGTACAGAGCACCGTGCTTTCGGCAAGGTCGCCAAGCGCCATTTTTATATTATCACAGAATTCAATTGTCTTTGCATAGATGAAAATTCTCATAGACCTCTCGCAATTATCGGTTATTAGTTATTTACATAAAGCTGCTTGTAGGGGGAAGCAGAGTTCGGCGTCAGCTTAAAGAACCTTGATTTAAGCAGCTCGTCGGTATTATGACCGAAATGCTTAACAAAGCGTTCGATATAGCGGCGGATTTCCTGCTTCTCCTCCTCGGTAGCCTCGGCGCAGCACACCTGAACAGGCAGACCTTTTGGAGGCTCTTCGCTGCGGATAAACATTTCCCCGCCGTGCATTCCCGTACCGCAAAAGCTGCCTACGGGACAGCCCTCAGCGCCTATACCGAGAACGATGATAATTCCTCCCGCCTGATACTCGCCAAGGAAGTCGCCTACCCTACCGCCGATAACGATAATGGGATACAGATCCTTGTAGCTCTTCATGTGAATTCCTACGCGATAGCCCGCGTTTCCCTGAACGTAAATCTCACCCGAGCGCATTGCGTATCCCGCAGTATCACCGCAGTTGCCGTGAACGATAATCGCGCCGTCGTTCATCGTATCTCCGATAGCGTCCTGTGCGTTTCCGTGAACAATTATCTTTGAGCCGTTGAGATAAGCGCCAAGCGCGTTTCCGGGAGTTCCGTTAATCAGGATTTCCTTGCCCGATGTTCCCGCGCCGATAAAGCGCTGACCGAGAGCATTGTTGATGGTCAGCTTCTCCTCGGAGGTTTCGCGGATTATCTTGTTAAGCTCGGAATAGTTGCTGAATTCATTTGCGTCAAGTGTTAAACTCATCTGATTATTCCTCCCAGCTTCTCTTCCCTGCGCGTTTTGCCGAACATCATCATCTGAGGCTTCTCTTTAAGCAGTTCGACATCAACCTCGCCAAGGTCAAGTCCTTCTTTGATTATTCCCGTGTAGATACCCGCGCGCTTAACATCGCCCATAAGGGTATAGCCCACAAGCTTGTTATCACGAATAACCAGCTTTTTATATGTATTCTCGGTTTCGTCAATATATTCGGTGAGAGCTTCGCCATCAGCGGCTGTTCCCATGGAATTTCCCGCTGTGATGATGTGCAGACCGAAAAATCCGATTGCGTTCATCGGGATTGCATTGACATAATACGACTCGCAGCCTGCCATATTCCGTCCCGCAACCTCGCCCTGCAAATATGCATTCGGCAGAAGCGCGAGAATTTTGTCGGTATCAGTGGACTTGTCGTGGCTTACCGTGCAGTCGCCCGCCGCATACACATCGTCAAGCGTTGTTTTCTGGGTAAGGTCGGTAATAATTCCGCGCTCAACCTTTCCGCCCGCGTCGGAAATCAGTTCGGTATTCGGGCGAACTCCCACAGCTACTATAAGCATATCGAAATCAACGGTCATTCCGTTTTTCAGACGTGCAGAATGCTCGGTAAAGTCCTCCGCGGAGGTGCCGAGGATAAAGCGGACGCCCTTGCTTTCAATGTGCTTCTGCATCTTCACGCCTGCTCTTGCGTCAAGAATAGACGGAAGAATTCTGTCCGCCATATCAATCACGGTAATCTCAGCGTTATATTCGTGGAGCGCCTCGGCAGCCTTCAGTCCGATAAGACCTGCGCCGATAATCAGCACCTTCATTCCGTCCTTAACCTCGGAACGGATTGCCTTAACGCTGTCGTAGGTCATAAAGGTGTGATAGTGAACCTTGTCCAGTCCGTTCATCGGAGGAACAAAGGGCTTCGAGCCTGTTGCATTCATCAGCTTATCATAGGGAACAGGAGTTCCGTCATCAAGTACAACAGTCTTATTAGCGGTATCTATTCTTGAAACACGCTTTCCGAGGATTGTTTCAACGCCGTTTTTCTCATAGAAGTCGGGATCGCGGTAGTAGATGTTCTTGTCGGACACTTTTCCCTGAAGCCAGTAAGAAATCAGCGGTCGGGAGTAGGTGTGGTACTTCTCATCGGAGATGACGGTTATTTTTCCCGTGCTGTCAATCTCACGGATACCTGCGATTGTGCCGACTGCGGCAGCCGAGTTTCCAATAATCACATAGTTCATCTCACTCACCTCACCTTTCCTCAAATACTATCGCCTTGTTGGGGCAGCCCTGAACACAGGCGGGTTCGCCATTGTGGTTCTTTGTGCAGAGGTCGCATTTCTGAATTCTGTGTCCCTCTTCGTCGATTACAATACAGCCGAACGGGCAGCTCAGAACGCAGGTGTAGCAGCCCACGCAGCGGGTTTCATCGCATACAACCACGCCGTCCTTAATGGAGAGCGCACCCGTAATGCAGCCCTTAACGCACGCCTTGCCTTCGCAATGACGGCACTGAACCGCAAAATTAACT
>JBJESC010000004.1:0-1617 GCA_051882615.1 Oscillospiraceae bacterium | reverse complement strand
ATATAGGTGAACAGCCAGCAGAATTTAGCGCCCCACTCGATAAGGCTGTCGAAATATTCTTCGCTGCCGATGACCTCGGTATTCTTGCTTGTGTAGCAGCAGGAAACGCCGAAAGGCAGCCGCTTGGACTTCAGCAGAGCCATAGCGGCTTGGACTTTCTTGAATGTGCCATCGCCGCGGCGGAAATCGGTAGCTTCCTCAAAGCCTTCAACGCTGATTGCCGGGATAAAGTTTTTAACCACAAGCATATCATTGGCAAATTTCTCGTCGATAAGCGTAGCATTTGTGAAAGCGGTGAAGTGACAGTTGGGGTGCGCCTTGCACAGACGGATTATATCATCTTTGCGCACCAAAGGCTCGCCGCCGCTGAAAAGGAAGAAATAGCAGCCCAGCTCGTTCGCCTGATTAACGATACTGTCCATTTCATTGTATGTAAGGTTCAGCTTGTTGCCGTATTCCGCAGCCCAGCAGCCTGTACAGTGCAGATTACAAGCCGAGGTCGGGTCGAGGAGAATTGCCCACGGAATATTGCAGCCGTATTTTTCAACGTTCTCCTGCTGTTCCTCAAAGCCGAACAGAGTGGCATTCAGCCCAAGATTGGTGAATATGGTCTTGAGAATATCGTTATCCAGATCGTCCCACAGGCTGATAAGATACTTATACCATACATTCTCCGGGTCATTTACGATTTGATGTAATAATTCAACCTGATTTTTTCTCCAACCTATATTCTCAACTATGTCGAGAAGTTTTGGCAGGTTTTTTCTCGGGTCGCCGGAGATGTAGTTCATTGCAGCGGACAGTGCTGCTCTAGAAATTGTTTTTTTGAGTCCCATTGTTAAGCTTCCTCTCTGAAAAAATTTTGCTATTGGCAGTTTAGCCGTATTCGTTATGATTTGCCTTGATATACCGAACAGCATAAAAACCGTGTCATTACTTGTTTCTTGCGAAAGAAACGATACCTATTATTGATGTCACAAGAATAGCCGCTGCTCCGACAATTGAAACGATTATTGACGCTTTTTTCATACAAATCCTCCTTTCCGAAGGTTTGAGAGATTTCACTCTTTGTAACACAATTATACAGATGTTTTGTGAAGTGAATTTGAAATAAAAAGCAGTGTTCGGTTTTGAGAGAGTAAATCCGTGCACCGTCGATAAGCGGCGAATATTATTTCGTATTATTGATTGGAGTTTACATCTGTATTGGCATTATAAAATGATTTTGTTTATTTATTGCTAATATTATGTTTGAATATTATTAAAGGTGTTTGATAATATAACCAAACACCAAGTAAAACATTTTCAAACTTGAAGAAAAATTAACACTTCCGAAACATTTCAAAAACATCTCCCAAATATTGCCGCTGTATAATAAAGCCATAATCCAAAACAAACTTACAGGAGGTTTTATTATGAACAGAAACGACACAGAATTTATGGTGCAGAAAATCCGTACGCAGTATATGGAAAAGGACAGCGCGCAAAAGGAACTCGACCTTCTTTGCGAGCTTGATGCAGAGGTTAAGCGTCCCGCAAATGTGTTCGGGTATGTTTTCGGCGGCTTCGCTGACAGCCCCCTCGTCACTATGCCCGCAGGCATGTGCATAGCGCAAC
>JBJESC010000003.1:0-1618 GCA_051882615.1 Oscillospiraceae bacterium | reverse complement strand
GCGGTCAGCAGCAGCGCACCGCCATAGCCCGCGCCATAGCCGCCCGCCCCTCAATCATTCTCGCGGACGAGCCGTGCGGAAACCTCGACAGCCGCTCCGGGCGGGTGATATGCGAGATACTGGAGGCGCTGCACCTCTGCGGCAAAACGATAGTCATGATAACCCACGACGAAAACGCAGCCCGCCGCGCTGAAAGGCTCATACGCATAGCCGACGGAAAAATCGCCCGGGCGTAACGGAAAAAAAATCACCTGAGAAGTTTCGTTTTTCTCAGGCGATTTTTTATCTTACTGATAAATCGGAATTAAGATCAATTCGGAATTCGGAATGATGGATGTACAATATAAGTGCAACACATCAAAAAAGTAGTGACACAAAAGGCAACCTGTGGTATAATGGGAGTAACGACACAACCCAGAACAGGAGGAAGCCTATGTGCCACTATACCCATTTTACCACAGAAGAACGCGAATTGTCAAGAGTTTTTAAAGCGCTTGGATTCAGCATCCGGGCAATTGCCCGGATGCTGAATCGAAACCCGTCATCGGTGAGCCGAGAACTTCGACGAAATGCCAGACCAGACGGTACATATTCAGCCAACTATGCCGACAAGCTATATCACCAACGTCGAAAGAAATGTGGCAGAAAGCCGCTGCTTCAGCAACTGGCGATATACATGTATGTTATAGAAAGGTTGAATGAATACTGGTCGCCTGAACAGATTGCCGGTCGTGCCAAAGTAGACAAAATGCCGTTTTCAATATCATATACCACGATATACCGTGCTATTGATTCTGGGCTTCTTCCCAAGCAGCTCAAGAAAAAGCTCCGAATAAAGAGCCATTACAAAAAGCCGAAAGAAAACGACAGACGAGGCAAAATCGCTGATACTGTTCCCATTACAGAACGTCCTGCCGGTGCCAATAACCGCACTCGGTTCGGACACTGGGAAAGTGATACGGTTGCAGGCAAGAGAAACACCGGCTGCCTTGGAACCCACGTTGAACGAAAGTCGGGCTTTTTAGTTGCTTTCAGGATCGACAGCAGGGCTGATAAAGCCTTTAATCAAGCCACTATTCAGGCTTTTAAGGATATTCCTGATAACCTGAAAAAGAGCTTTACTGTTGATAACGGCATTGAATTCGCCGCTCACAAAGAGCTTGCTGAAGCTACCAATATGAAAGTTTTCTTTTGTGCTCCTTACTCACCTTGGCAGCGCGGAACCAATGAAAACACTAATGGTTTGCTTCGTCAGTTCTTCCCTAAAGGCTCCTCGTTTGCGGACATTACCAGTGAGCAGCTTGCTCAGATCGTTGATCTTATCAATAACCGTCCAAGAAAACGTTTGGGTTTCCGTTCGCCTGCTGAGGTCATTAAAAAATTTTTGAAATAACTGTTGCACTTGTATTGACAAATCAAAATGCGGAATTCGGAATGCGGAATTATTGGTATCCGCCTTCGGCGGATAGATTTGAATAGCGTAAAGTAAAAATGTGCAACCGTTATTCTGACAGTTGCACATTTTTGCTTATTGCATTTTAAAAACCGTCCGCGTCAGCGGACACCGAAATTCCGAATTCCGCATTCCGCATTCCGAATTAACATATTCTCCCTATTC
>JBJESC010000002.1:0-6087 GCA_051882615.1 Oscillospiraceae bacterium | reverse complement strand
GTAAACCAGCGATTTCTCCAAATCGAGAAGCTGAACAAGTCCGTGGTTCTGCATCGAGAGGTACATCTGTCCTTCAACGTAGCTGGAGAGCTTATCAATCTGTCTGAGGTATTGCAGATAGCGCGTTGCGATACGCAGAAGAATGGTGAACACAAATTGTGTTTTCAGATTGGGACGAACGCCCTTTACAACGCCCTTTGCAAGCTCTTCAAGAACAATGTTCTCCTTGGCGCTTACGGTAATGACGTTCTTGTCGGTAATGATAATCGACATAGGCGTTGTGGAGTAAGTGATGGTCTTTTTGGAGTCGCCGTTTTCCTCTGCAATAGGGTAGTCAAGGACGATAAGAGTAACTCCGTCGTCGCTTTCAATACGGGAAGGCTCTTCTTCGTCGAGTGCTGCGCGGATATAATCACGTTCAACGTTCATATCCTCTTCAAGCTCCGAGATTTCGGTTTCGGTGGGATTGGTCACGTAAATCCAGCAATCGGGACAAGACTCCTCAACTTTATGAAGTTTGTTTTCTTTGTTGATATAGTAGCTTACCACCGACATCACTTCCGTTCTTCTGAAAATTCTCTGTTTTTTAAACCAACACCATTATTTTATCACATTTGCGTAAAAATTTCAACCCTTTTTATTATTATCTTGACAAATATCGGGAAAAGATGTATCATAACTATAAATAGTGTATCGGAGGACGTTTGCAATGGATTTTGAAGTAATTGATTTTCATACTCACCCGTTTAAAGAACAAGCTGAGAATATTTGCCGTCATATTGATTATTGCGATATGTCTGCCGACAATACCCCAAACTATCTCAAAAGTATTGGAATCTCCCGTATATGCGGCTCTGTGTTAGACGCTAAGAAGCAATTTCCCGAGGGAACAACCGTATGGGACAGATTGGCGTACAGCAACCGCGTCGCATTGGAGCTTGCCGAGCGGTACGAGGGCTTTTATATCCCCGGGTTTCACGTTCATCCCGCGTTTGTCCGCCAATCCTGCGAGGAAATTGAGCGTATGGCAAAGCGCGGAGTGCGCCTTATCGGAGAGCTTGTGCCGTATATGGACGACTGGTCGCCTAAAGGTCAGCCCACCGATTACACCGCAAAGGAATTCGATGAAATCCTTGATGTGGCACAGATGTACAATATGGTCGTGAGCTTCCACACAATGGCGAATGCCACAGCTGTGGAAAACGATTTGATTGACGGAATGGTGAAGAAGCACCCGAAGGTTACCTTTGTTGCGGCGCACCCAGGAGACGGGGAAAACCCGCTCCGTCACTTTGAACGAATGAAGCTGAGCGAAAACTATTACCTTGACTTGTCGGGAACGGGACTTTTCCGAATGGGAATGCTTCGCCACGGACTTGATTTGTTCGGCTCGGAGCGCTTTCTGTTCGGTTCTGATTTCCCGATATGCTCACCTGCGATGTTCCTTGGGGAGATACTGCTTAATCCGCTCTATAATGACAATGAACGCGAAAATATACTCAGCCTGAACGCCAAACGGCTTCTGGGAATAAAGTGAGGAAAACAATATGAAATCAACCAAGAATTATATAAAAATTGGCGCAATTGCGCTTGTGGCGCTGATGCTGGTAATAATTTTCAGGCAATGGCTGGATCTGTCGATACTGCTTGGCGCGGTTGCTCCGGTTATTGTTGGTCTGGTGATTGCGTATCTCGTCAATATTATTATGTCGGGCTACGAGAGGATTTATTTTCCGAAAGCTAAGGCTAAAGTGCTTGTTAAAAGCCGCCGTCCCGTGTGTATGGTGGCGGCGCTGCTTACTATTTTAGCGATTATCGTGCTGATAATAGCACTGATAGTTCCCGAGCTTGGAAAGGCGGGACAGCTGCTGATTGCCAATATACCCGGGGCAATCGACGCACTCCTTGCCAACGAAACGCTTATGTCGCTTCTGCCCGAGGACTTCCTTGAGAGTATTCAGAACGTGGATTGGACAGCAAGCCTGAACAAGGCGTTTGACTTCCTTAAAGACAGTATGGGCCCGATAGCGCAGACCGTAACGGGCGCAATCAGTTCGGTAATCAGCGTGATTACAACCTTTGTAATTGGTCTGATTTTAGCGCTGTATATCCTCGCAGGCAAGGAGAAGCTGAAAGCTCAGTGCTGCGAGCTTATGGAAACGTATCTTCCCGGAAAGTGGAACGACCGTCTTCTTCACTTTTTCAGAACCGCAAACCGCTGTTTCCACAGCTACATCGTCGGACAGGTGACCGACGCTTGTATTCTGGGATTGCTCTGCACGCTGGGACTTCTGATTATGCGTATGCCGTATGCGCCGATGATTGGCGTATTGGTTGGATTTACCGCTCTTATTCCCGTTGTCGGCGGTTATATCGGAGCGGCTGTGGGTGCGTTCCTTATATTGACCGAAAGCCCGATAAAGGCGCTGATTTTCTTGATTTTCCTCGTTCTGCTCCAACAGTTTGAGGGCAATCTGATTTACCCCAAAATCGTGGGGGACAAGGTTGGACTTCCCGCAATCTGGGTGATTACGGCGGTTACAATCGGCGGCGGTTTGGGCGGAATTCCGGGAATGCTTCTGGGCGTTCCGACGGCGGCTACCGTCTATGCCCTCGTTCGTGAAAATCTTTACAAGCGCCGCGAGGAAAGAGCGCTCCTTAACGGAACAGCAGTTTCTGAGAGCGGTGACGCTGTCTCAGAACCGCCCGTTTCCCCCGAACCAAAGCCCGAACCTTCGCCAAAGCCTGCGCCTACTCCGAGAAAAACCGCCAAGAAGAAAACAAGAGGAAGAAAATGACCGGTAACTTTTCTCAGGGCAAGGTCTGGAAGAACATTGTATCGCAGGCAATTCCGCTTGTTCTGGCGCAGTTGTCGCAGCTGCTGTACAATGTCATAGACAGAATTTATATCGGACATCTTCCGGGTGCTGATAGTCTGGCGCTTACGGGAGTGGGTCTGGCTTTTCCGCTGACAACGCTAATTGCGGCTTTTACAAATCTGTTCGCAATGGGCGGTACTTCGTTATTTTCCATTGCGCGCGGAGCTAAGTATGAAGATAGGGCGGAGAAAATTCTCGGCAATGTCTTTTCACTTTTGCTTGGCTGTTCGCTTATAATGTTCAGCGTGTGCTATGTTTTCAGGAAGCCCGTGCTTTATCTTTTCGGAGCAAGCGACGCTACTTATTTCTATGCTGACGAGTATCTGAAAATCTATCTTTTCGGAACTCCGTTTCTTATGCTGGCTACGGGACTTAACGGGTTTATTAATGCGCAGGGCTTCCCGAAAATCGGAATGCTTACCACCTCGATAGGAGCAATTCTTAATCTGGCACTCGACCCGCTGTTCATAATTACATTCGGTCTGGGAGTTAAGGGCGCTGCGATAGCTACCGTGATAAGTCAGGTTGTATCCTGCGTCTGGGTACTGAAATTTCTTACCGGAAAGCGAGTTTTTCAACGAATTAAACCCACCTGTATGCGCGTGGATTGGAAACTTGCGTGGAATATCGTAACACTCGGTACTGCGGGATTTATCGTTCAGGCAACCAACTGCGCTGTTCAGATTGTCTGCAACAAGATGCTCAAGGAGCTGGGCGGCGATTTGTATGTAGGAATAATGTTCGTGATAAATTCGGCGCGAGATATTCTTCATCTGCCGATTATGGGGATTACTTCGGGCTCTCAGCCCGTTCTTGGCTACAACTACGGAGCGGGGGAGTATGACCGGGTAAAGCAGGGGATACGCTTTTCGGCATTCCTCGGAATAGCGTATACAGCTGCGGCGTGGATATTCGTGCTTGCCGCTCCCGAGTTCCTGATTACAATTTTCTCCGATGACCCGCAGATGCTTCAATACGGCGTGTCGGCGCTTCATATCTACTTTTTCGGCTTCATTTTTATGGCGTTCCAGTTTACGGGGCAGAGTACGTTTCAGGCACTGGGTTATTCCCGCCACGCTATTTTCTTCTCACTCCTGCGGAAAGCGATTATCGTTATCCCTCTTACGATATTGCTCCCGAAGCTCGGCTTCGGAGTAGACGGCGTTTTCCTTGCAGAGCCAATTTCCAATGCTGTGGGCGGACTCGCGTGCTTTCTGACGATGTACTTCACGGTGTATCGTAAGCTTGGCAGCGACAAATTGACGTCAACCCGTTTGAAATAAGAATAGCAGTCAAGAGCGGCGCATGGAGATTTTCTCCTGCGCCGTACTCTCTTGTTATTATGCATATTTTGACGACGAGTTTTTTGTACACTATTCCCAAAAATCGCGGTTGAAATTTGATAAATAAAAATCAATTTGTAGAATATAAACAAAAGCAGGGCTTTGCTATTGACAAATCCGTCAAACGGGAGTATAATGCAGTTGTAAGGGAAAGAGAGCAAAATAAAAACAAACAGCCCGTCCCTTGCAATTGATATAGAAAATGTGTAGAACAAAGATTTGAAAGGAGTTGGGATATATGAAGTATATGCTTCTTAATATCGCTTACGCTTTAGACGTAGTAAAGTCAAGCGAAGCAAGCCCCGCAGAGGTACTGCTGAGTGAACTGCTGGGTTATGGTCTCAGCGAATAACTAAAGTGTGTTGGAAAGTAAAAAATCTTCTCAGCTCACCTGATTTCAGAATAATTTAAACTTGCCGGTCGATGTGCCGGCATTTTTTCTTTCTATCAATTCTTGTTTTATCTATGTAACTTCGCCGCAAGAAGCGTTAGGAGTGCTTTCATAAAAATTTAATAAATAAAAGGGAGATGTTTGTTGACTTTTCCCAATAATTGTGGTAAACTATAAATAGGCTGTTGAAAAGTTAAAACAGCGACGGTAAGATGTCTGAGCCGAAAAAAACGGCGCTCGGGGGTGCTTATGAAAGTTAATTGGAACAGGAAATATACAACGATAGCGATATATGCTCTGCTGGTTATCGCAGCGGCGATATTGTTTGTTGTGTTTGTGTTCAAGTTTGATGACTTTAAGAACACGTTTTCGTGGGTTGGTAAGGTTGCCGCTCCTATTATCTGCGGAGTTGTGATAGCTTATGTTCTTAACCCGCTGATGATGTACTTTGAAAACAGGCTGTTCAAGAAACTGAAAGAGGGAAAACCTGCCGAGCAAACTCTGGTGGTGCGGACGCTGAAAAACACGGTCGGTGAAAACGCTGTTGTTCGCACCCGTGAGAAACGCGGCGCGTCGATGGAGAAAAGAATAAGAAGCAGACAAATTGCGGCGAGGGTGTTATCCCTGCTTCTGACGTTTATTGTGGTTTTGGCAGTGCTTGCAGGAGTGCTGATAGCGATTGTACCGAGCGTTGCAAAAAGCATTATTGACCTTGCCGACCAGATGCCGGGATACCTTACGAAGCTTCAGGAATGGGCAGAGAAGGTATTTGAACAATACCCCGAGATAGTGCAGGTTATTTCCTCCGAGGTGTCGAGTTTCGCAGACTTTATCAACAAGATAGCTGCTGATTTGAAGCCTATGGCGGGTAATATTATCGGTAATGTCGGTTCGGGATTGTTCAAGTTTATCGGAGCGCTTTTCACAGGACTTAAAAACGTTCTGATTGGCTTTATTATCGCAATTTATCTTCTTTATAGCAAGGAAAGAATGCTTGGACAGTGCAAGAAGATTTTTGTAGCATTTCTGAAGAAGAGCCGTTGTATAACACTTTTCCACGGCTGTGCGAAGTGTAACGATATTTTCAAGAAGTATATAATCTCAAATCTGGTTGATTCGATGATTGTTTTCGTATTTATGCTTATCGGAATGTTCGCAATGGGAATGCCGTATCAGACGCTTATTGCGGTTGTCTGCGGAATAACCAACCTTATTCCGTTCTTCGGACCGTTTATCGGCGCTATTCCGTGCGGAGTGCTGATTTTGCTGGTTGACCCCGTGAAGGTAATCTGGTTCGGAATATTTGTCTTGGTTTTACAGCAGCTTGACGGAAACGTAATCAAGCCGTTCCTGTTCGGAGAGACGCTGGGACTTCCCGCAATCTGGGTTCTGGTGTCAATCATCATCGGCGGAGGCTTGTTTGGTATCTGGGGAATGCTTCTCGGACCGCCCGTGTTCGCGGTTATCTACCTTA
>JBJESC010000001.1:0-1622 GCA_051882615.1 Oscillospiraceae bacterium | reverse complement strand
ACGCAGTTTTACAACTACTGGTTCCTACTGTATTTCTTTGCCGTAGGAGCGCATGAGAGTTATATAAAACTGTTTGCGAATTCATACGAGCATATCCCGATTGGATATACGACTTTCAATCTCAATATGCTTTATGTAATACCGAGATTTTTCCAATCGGTGCTGGAGCTGGGACTTAAACTTGCAATGCCGATTATTGTGACGGAGCTGGTTACGGAGTTCTGTATCGGAGTTCTGATGAAAGCAGTTCCCACAATCCACGTTTTCGTGCTGAATATTCAGCTCAAGATGTTGGTCGGATTTGTTGTTCTGGCGGCAAGCTGCGGCGTTATCGGAGAGTTTATTGAAAAGCTGACTGCGCTGTTGTTTGATAATCTTGACGCGCTGATGAGAAACTTCACAAATCCTGTTGTTCTTTCGATGTTGTGTTAGAAATCCGGCTTTCGGTTAATTATTGTTGAGGTATAGGAAATGGCAGGAGAGGAAAAAACCGAAAAAGCCACGACGAAAAAGCGAAATGACGCCAGAAAAGAGGGCAACGTTCTCCAATCGAAAGAGATTGGAGTAGCGGCTTCGGTTCTCGGAATATTCGCGTTTGTGCGGATTATGGCTGAGTTTATGATGAAGAACGTTCTGTCGTTTTTTCAGCGCTCCTTTGAGAATATGGGAACATACGAGGTTAATACCGATTCTTATATTCCGCTTTTCGTGGATATGGTCACGGTTTTCGTGATGGTGGTAGGACCTGTGATGCTTGCGGCAACGGTTCTGGGCATTATACCCACTCTGGCGCAGACAAAGGGCTTGTTCTCAATGAAAGCGCTGAAACCGAAGTTTTCAAACCTCAACCCGCTTTCGGGAATTAAGAAGCTGTTTTCGCTTCAATCCGTTGTGGGAATAGTTAAGGGAATAATTGAGGTTGCAATTATCGGAGTGATGATTTACTCCGAAATAAAGGACAGACTCCCCGTCATCATTGCATTGACGGACGCGGGAATAATGCAGGGCATTGCCTATACGGGACTTGCAATTTACGACGTTGTAATGACAATTTGTATTCTGCTTGTCTTTGTGGCGGCGGGCGACTATCTGTTCCAGTGGTGGAATTACGAGAAAAAGCTGAAAATGTCCAAGCAGGAAGTCAAGGACGAGTATAAGCAGACTGAGGGAGACCCTCAGATTAAGAGCAAGGTTAAACAGCGCCAGAGAGAAATGGCGGCAAGGCGTATGATGCAGGACGTGCCGAGTGCGGACGTTGTTGTCCGTAACCCTACGCACTATGCGGTTGCCCTGAAATATGACCAGGACAAGAACAAGGCGCCGATTGTGATTGCAAAAGGAAAGGATTTCCTTGCAAAGAGGATTGTAAGTATCGCAGAGGAACACGACGTCTACTGTATGGAGAACCCTCCGCTTGCCCGTGCGCTGTACGCGCAGGTTGACATTGGCAGAGAAATCCCATACGAACTGTATGACGCGGTTGCAGAAGTCCTCACGGTTGTATATAAGGAGAAGCATAAAACGCTTCACGCTTAAAGAGATTTTTGGGAAAGGTGGTGAACATCGGTGGGAATGGTGCGTAAAATTCTGAGCAACTCACTGGTATTGTTCATCATCTTCGT